>JAZNGX010000025.1:0-6493 GCA_045576675.1 Clostridia bacterium
TAATGAGTTACTAATGTTTGTTGAGTTATAATTCTTCATACATAAGCTTTTGTAGAATATATTTTTAAAAAACAAAACACTCGCTCCTTTTACGATTGAAACAATGTTATTCCCACATTCCAAGATTTTCTTTTTTGGTAGATATAATAGTTATATTCTTATTTTCGAACAGCTCTTTTGCATTTTTTACAAAATCATCACAGGTTAAATCTCTGTTCCTTATAATGGATTTCGGGCAGGTAAATCCTATTTCATAGAGCCATACTCCGTTATAACCAACATCATTAAGTGCTTTTATAATTGCTTGCCAATCAAGCACACCCTCACCGGGAAGCCAATGCCGTTCGTTAATACAATCATAGTCCGAAATATGCGTTGTAACAATTCTGTTGCCGATGTTATGTATAAAATCTGCTGGATTTTCACTTAGAAGATGGTTTGTATCAAAGCAAACCATAAGGTTTTCATTTACGCTTATAAGCTCTGCTATTTCGGCAGAGTTTTTGCCAAGACATGTACGTGGCAAATCCTCAACCGCAATGACAGCATTGTTTTGTTTTGCGATTTCTGCAAGCGCTCCAAGGCTTTCTTTTGAGCATTTTAATCTTTCAGCACGGTCTTTATCATTAATCGGCTCTGCACTTGGATGAACAATAAATTTTTCTATGCCAATGTCTGAAGCTTTTTTTATAAGCTCTTTATAATATTTAATTGTTGGCTTGCATAAATCTATGCTTGAAATATCTAATTCAGAAAAGGGTGAGAAGGGCAGATGAAAAGACCACAAGGTTATGTTATACTTTTCTGCCATAGCTTTTATCTGATTGTAATCTATGTCTGCATATTTTTCAGGTGCCATAGCCAATTCCATTGCCGTTATTCCTGCATCGTGATATTTTTTGAATAAGTCCTCACATATTATTTTGCTGCAAGTTGATAATCCTATCTGATACATACATATATCCTCCGTAAAACAAACATCTTTCGTTAAATTCATTATACCAAACAATCAAAACAATTACAACAAAAAATAATTTTTGTATTGCGTTATTGAAAAAATTTTTATATAATATCGTTGGGGTGAAAATATGAAATTTGACGGGATATTATTATGTACAGACCTTGATGAAACACTGCTAAAAAACGACAAAAGTGTTTCACACGAAAATATAGAAGCGATAGAATATTTTAAATCAAATGGTGGTAAATTTACATTTATAACAGGAAGAATACCACGTGCTGTCAAAGAAACTATTGCTCGTGTAAAACCAAACGCACCAATTGGTTGTTTAAACGGTGCCAGCATTTATGACTTTGAAAATGATAAAAACCTGTATGAAATGGAAATTGATAAATCAGTATCAGGACTTTTAGAGTATATCGACAAAGAATTTCCAAGTGTTGGAATTGAAATAGTAACACACGGCTTTTGTTACTTCTGCAAGGAAAACTATCGCACAGAAGAGCATAAAAGAATTGAAAAAGCTCCTGATTTAAAATCGGATTTTTACAATGCTCCGGGAAGATGGGCAAAAGTGTTGCTGATTGATGAAAAAGAACCGATAGATAAAATGATTGCACCACTTTTGGCGCATAAGGATGCAAAAAACTTTGATTTTGTTCGTTCAACAGATTTTTACTATGAAATATTGCCTCCAGGTGCCAGCAAAGGCAATGTTCTTCTTAAAATTGCTGATATTCTAAATATAGACAAATGTAAAACAATCGCCGTTGGTGACAATGAGAATGACGTTTCGATGCTTAAAGCAGCAGGTGCCGGATTTGCAGTTTCAAATGCAGTTGACGCTGCAAAGGAGGCTGCGGACTACATAACCGTAAGTAACGAAGAAAATGCAATTGCAAAAATAATTGGTCAGCTTGACAGTGGTGACCTTATATTAGAACAAAGCAGTGGTCGAAGGTAAAATGCTTTGTTTGCCTATGTGCATTTCGGCATAGCCGAAAATTTTGCACGGGCATAAAATAAAAATCCTCGTATTTTCATACGAGGATTTTTGGTGCTCGAGACCGGAATCGAACCGGTACGGCTTTAAGGGCCGCAGGATTTTAAGTCCTGTGCGTCTGCCAGTTCCGCCACTCGAGCAAACTGCGTTAAAATTGACCGCTCAATTATAATACCACGTTTTTTCCTAAATGTCAATTATTTTTTTAAAACTATTGAAAAAATTTTTATAATGATATATAATTTATTCTGAAAGGATGTGTGTTCAATGAGAATTAAAGATGGATTTATTATAAAACAAGTTGTTGATACTTATGTTGTTGTACCGGTTGGTGAAAATCTTGTGGATTTTTCGGCTATGATTTCGCTTAACGAAACCGGTGCATTTTTATGGAACAATATGGTAAGTGATGTTACAGAAGATGAGCTTGCCGAAAAAATGTGTTCAGAATATAACATAGACAAAGAAACTGCTTTGACTGATATTAAAGACTTTGTCGCTACTCTTGAAAGACAGGATAATTTAGAAAAATAGGTGATTTTGCTTGAAAACCAACCTTAATGTAATCAAATGGATTTATTCAAAAACTAAAAACAAACTTCCGTCGATATTGGTACTTACGGTTTTATCAGCGGTGATTTCTGTTATAGGCGTACAATTTGCTTTGGCATCAAAAACACTTATAGATAGTGCAGTTAGTTCGCAGGAGGAATTTATTCATAACGGAATTATTATCGGAATTCTTGTGTTTTTGCAGCTTGTTGCCCAAATCATATATTCGTTGCTTTTTGTAAGAACCGATGGTAAGCTTAAGATTTATTTGAAAACAAGCATATTCAATACACTTTTGAAAAAAGACTACTGTGATGTTACGAAATTTCACACAGGTGAGCTTTTGAACAGAATAGAAAGCGATGTTCAAATCATAACATCAGGCATTGTAAATATAATTCCAAATACAATAGCGTTAGTGACGCAGGTTGTTTTAAGTGTGTTTGCGTTGCTTAGTCTGGATCGTTCGCTTACTTTGATTTTTTTGGCAATGGCACCTGTTATGATTATTGTATCACGCTTTTACAGTAAGTATATGAAGCCGCTTCATAAAGAGTTTCAGAAAACCAACGGAATAGCACACTCGTTTATTCTTGAGAGTCTGCAAAACCTGCTTGTATTAAAATCATTTGTAAATGAAAAAGCTGTTACTTCGTTTGCAGAGCATTTGCAAAATGATAATTTAAAGGTTTCGATAAAAAGAAACAACATAAGTCTTATCGGCAATATTGGCTTTTTCCTTTTGCTGAATGTGGGTTTTTATTTTTCAATGGTATGGTGTGTGTTTAAGATTTCAGTAGGTGCAATGTCTTACGGAACACTTACTGCAATATTGCAGCTTGTACGCAATGTGCAAACTCCGTTCCGTTCACTTTCCGGCGTTATTCCGCAGATTTTTAATGTTATCGCATCTGCAGAACGTTTAATAGAGCTTGAGGATATGAAGGATGATAGTGCGGAGCAAAAGGATTATATAAGCATTTACAATAATTTAAAGTCTATTAATGTGAAAAATATATCCTTCAGATATGATGAAGATGATGTGCTAAAGGATGCGTCGGTTACAATTAATAAGGGTGAATTTGTTGCTATAGCAGGTACGTCTGGCATCGGTAAAAGTACGTTGTTTAAGCTTATAATGGCAATACTAAAGCCTGAGTCCGGTGCTATAACTTTGGAATTGAATGATGGTGAAATTAATCTTGACAGTTCTGTCAGAAAGCTTTTTGCTTATGTTCCGCAAACAAATATGCTGTTGTCAGGCACAATTTATGAAAACATACGTTTTTATAAAGAAGATATCACAGAGGAACATATTAAAGAAGCGGCAAGCCTTGCTTGTGTAACAGACTTTGTAAATGAGCTGCCGGATGGGTTTAATACAAAAATCGGCGAAAAGGGACTTGGGCTTTCTGAAGGTCAGATTCAAAGAATTGCAATTGCAAGAGCACTTGTTCAGAATTCTCCTGTATTGCTGCTTGATGAGGCAACCTCTGCATTGGATGAGGAAACTGAAAAAAGAGTTTTGCATAATATCAAAAAATGCAATAATAAAACGTGCATTGTAATATCACACAGACCTGCAGTTTTTGATTTGTGTGACAAAATTATAAAGATATCCGATAAAAAAATAATAGATGCTTAAAGTGTTCAAAACCCTTGTTTTGCGTAAATGCAAAACAAGGGTTTTGTGGCGTTTAAGGTTAGTTTTGTATGTCGCTAAGTAGTCTTTTCGCATTTTCAACGGAAAGATTAAATCGCTGCCACCTATCAGGAATATCTGATTCTGTTTTCTCTTTCAAAAAGTCAGTAATATTATGTAAATCATTTTCGTTATGTGCTTTTTGTGCAAGTGTATGCAATGCGGGGGCAATATCGGCAGAAAGAGAATAAACATAACAGATATCTTCACGCGTTCCTTTTAAATATTTATCTATCTGGTTTTGGGCAATGATGTTGTCTGTTGGAGTTATGTTTAAAATAGTATAATACGTCAGTGCAATGATGCAATAAATCAGGATTATGTTGAATTTGGGCTTTGCAATATAAATGAAAGTAATTGCAAGACCAATTGCCTCAAATACCAAAAATCCCATAACAAAAAATCTTAATCTTGTAAGCCCATCATCGTTGGTATACAAAAACATACGATAGAATGAAGATATTAAAAGTATTACAGTAACTGCACATAAATAATGGCAAAGCACCTTGGTGAATGCAAGCCATTTTCCGTTGTGTGATTTGGTTAGCTGTGTGATAATCAGTATTGCTGCGATGTTTACCCCTGTTAGTGCCAACAATTCAAAAAAGCCTTTTCTCGCATACTCGGTATATGTAAGACCATCCGGTAATGTTGTGCCTGCAAAAAGATATTTGAACTGAATTATAACAAAAAACGTATAAATTGCAAGCACTGATATGAGCAATATGTTTATAATGATAAGATCACCTTTGAGCTTTATAGCATGGTCGGCTTCGGATATTTCATCAGTGTGGGCATTATAAACAATGCCAAAAGCAAAAAGCCCTGCAACAATACCATATAATAATTTAAAGAAAACATTGGCATTAAAGAATTCAAAAAAATCCAATAAAATGCTTTGCGTTTTTAATGAAAAAACCATATCCGCATTTGAAAGCACTGCAATAAGCAAGAGCATACAGGGCAGTGCTATAATTAAAGCAGCAAATACTCTTTTTATTACAGGAGCTTTATGACCGCTTGCCTCAATTATCCACTTAAATGGCAGTGGAAAATATGAAAAGGAGGAGGCGATGATGGAAATGATATTAAGTATAAAATCAGCACTGTCTCTTTTAATGTTAAAATTAACAAACATACAACCATAAATAATGATACTTACAAATATGTTTGAAATTTTCCATACGTTGCTTGAGCTTATAAATGAGTTTAATGAAATTATCAGCAACGGAATAAAAAGCACAAGTTTTTTTCGGTCAGGCACTGTAAACCACAGGCATATAAATTGAATTAATGCAAATATTGGCACGCTTATTCCTGCATTTTCAGGAAGAACAAGATATGAAAAGCTTATTGAGGTTATTATTGCATACAAAAGTAATTTTGTTTTCATTTTTATTCCTCCTTAAATTCCAGAATGTCTGCAGGCTGGCAGTCAAGGGCTTTGCATATATCCTCCAGCGTAGAAAAACGTATAGCCTTAGCTTTGTTGTTTTTCAAAACAGAAAGATTTGCGGGAGTGATACCGATTTTGTCTGCAAGCTCCATAAGTCCTATTTTCCGTTTTGCCATCATTACGTCAAGATTTACTATTATCGGCATAATATCCCTCCTTAAATTGTAAGCTCGTTTTCGGTCTTGTAATTTATTGCTTGCTTAAACAGATCCTTAAGTGTAAGGCAGAATAAGCAGCCTACTGCGAAAATAATTGCAATTACGATTGTTGCATAAGTGAACATAAATACGCATTTTGCCAGATACATTGCAGATATGATTGCACAAGTTACAGCCATTTTGCGAAAGTGGCTTACGTTTTTGTCTGTGAACGGATTGCCGACAAGCAGTGATTTATACATTTGTCTTAAATTAAATAAAATGTATGTACATAACGCACCCGAAATAAACAGAATAATTGTGAATAAGACAACATAGCTTTTGTCTAAGTATCCTATCATATTAAATATGAGCTTCGATGTAAACGGGATTGCGACAGTGCAAAATGCACTTATCCACATTAATAGGTCGATAACAATTTTTGCAAGATAATGGGTTAAACTTTTTTTATACATAAAAATCATCCTTTCTTGAAATGATTATATCACCGTTTTTGGTGTTTGTCAATATATATTTATCGAAAAACAATAAATATATATTGACAAACGATGCATTTGCATGATATACTGTATTCGGAAAGGCGGTGACGTTATGTATATGGATTACAGCAAACTCTGGAAACTGCTCATCGACAAGAACATGAGCAAAACGGATCTGCTCG
>JAZNGX010000026.1:0-3940 GCA_045576675.1 Clostridia bacterium
GCACCGTCTAACGGAAAAGGTGAAGTTCAGCTTATTAACAAGCGTTATACAAACACTGTTGAATCAGTTGTGAAAATCGGTGAATATACTCCTGGAAACTGGTATAAGGTAGAATATTCAATCGATTTTACCCCTGTCGGAACCGGTGCAAAGGATTTTGTAAAAGGACGTATTACGGATTTGACTACCGGCACAGTTGGTACATATTCAAGTGAAACCATATATACAAGAACAACAAATTTTCAAATCTATAATCAATGCTTTAAAATAACACAGTCCAATGTTGGATTCAGCGTTGACGATTTTAAAATATATCATAAAGAGAGTGATATAGGAAACGGAATAACACCTGACTATATGATGGATTGGGATGATTTTAACGATGCTACTGAAGTGCCGTCTAGTTGGTCGGCGTTAAACGATGCAGATGTATCTGTTACAAATAAAATGCTTGCAGTTTCAGGCTCAAAGGGTGCTGCACTGCAGTTTAATAACAATAACGTCATAAAAAATGGTATTACAACAGTACAATACCGTATTAAACCGAACGGTGCTATGAAAATCTGGATGTATAATCCGGCTGTTTCTGCTATCAGCCCAAACCTTATTCAGATAACAAATAACAAAATACAGGCTATTAACAAACGGTATTCCAGCAATTCCGAGATTATGTCAGATATAATTGATTTTATTCCGGGGCATTGGTATTCTGTAAAATACACTATTGATTTTACAACCTCGGGTTCTGCAACAAATGACATATTAACTGTTTATATTACTGATGAAACTACAGGTGCATCGGGTAATACAACAACTTTCACAAGAAATACTGACTACGGAGTGCATAATCAGGTTTTTGAATTAGCAGCAGACACAAGCTTTGAGTTGGATGATTTTAAGATTTATAATACATTAAACTGCGTTTCCGGCTATGATTATGACACTCATACTATCAGAGTAAATGTTATTAAACCGGGAAACTATACTGTGGCTATGGCTGATTATGATAACGGCTATTTAGCGGACACAAAAGTTATAAGCAGAGCTTTTGAGGTTGGTGAAACTGTAGTTGCCCTGCCAAATGACTTTATTTTGTCTGATTATGATAAGGTATTTTTATTTGCTGACAGTAAAAACATACAGCCAATATGCAAATATTATACACCAACACCTACAGAAGAATTACCTCCTGAGGATCCTGATGACGGTACAGTAACCTTTTATGCGATGATGTGCGGTAATGATACTGACGCAAAATATGCAATACCTCAACTGCAGGCACTTGGTGTCAAAACTGTACGTGTTTGGGCAGATGTAAAGGATTGGGCAAATCCTTCAAATAAATCAAACGTTTCAGGATCATTTAAATTGGCAAAGAGCTTTAAAGAAGCAGGCTTTAACGTTATTATGGTTACTAACGCTCACGAGGGTAAAGTACCGGCAAATGCTAATCAGACAAGGGCTTTCTACGATTATATACAGAATGTAGCTGTAGGTGATGGAAAACTAAAGGATTATGTTGATGTATGGGAGATATTAAATGAGCTTAACCTTGATAAATATTTCAATCCGGGTACATCAAATGTTGCACAGCGTGCAGCAAAATATGTTAATGATATTCTTGCCCCGGCAAGTGCCTCAATCCGAGAAGGCAATGCAGGAAAGGTACTTGGCGGTAGCTGGACATTATGGCAGCGTGGCAATGACGGTGTGTATGCAACAGGTATTTCCGAGGTAAGCAAATATATTGATGCCGGTTATCTTAATTATGTTGATTACGCAGGCTTGCATCCTTATACAGACAGTTTATCTGATTTACAGAAGTATGTAACAAGGTATCTTGAACTGGTAGGTGATACACCTGTTATTATAGGAGAATGGAACAGAAAAAATTCTGTTAGCTCATCAACCTGGGTTAATTATCTCGAGTCAGCATATGACTTTTTTGAGGGTAAGGTACAGTCAGTTGTATACTACAGACTGCTTGAATCATCCGGCGAAGGTGGATGGCCAGGAGTATTCACATTTGGCGATAACGGTTATGAACCGGTGCAGCCGTATTATAATTTCTTCTATAACAGAATTAATCGTAATTAGCTAAAGGTTATAGAATAAGTAAGGAGATAGTGTTATGATGAAAAAGTTTTTATCTGCTTTATTAACATTTACAATGCTGATTTCTTTAGTTTGTCTTCCATCCTATGCTGTTTTGGTTGACAACGTTCAGTTGAGTGAAAATTTTGAGGCGGGGACTGAGCTCCCGTCTAATTGGTCAGTAATTGGCGGAACAGCAGCTATAGTTACAGATACTGATTCCATAAAAAACTCTACAAGTGCTGATCCACGTACTCACGGTAATGTATTGCAGTTTAAGGGTAATGCAGGACAGTATGTTAAGGTGCTTAACACCGTTAACGGCGGAGACAATGTTACCAACTATATTGAGATTAGCGTTAAAACAGATAAAGCTATGGATATATCTATGCTTTCAGGCGAATCTGTAATACCGCTAATCGGTATTCAGGCTCCGAGTTCAAGTACCGGTAAGTCTAAAGTTGTAGTATATAAATCCACAACAAATCCTGCATCAACCGGTACAATTTACAGTGATTATGTTCCCGGCTCATGGTTACGTTTAAAGTTTACACTTAAATTTAAATATGAAAGCAATAAACAGGTATGTAATGTTCAGAACAAACAGTACGTAACAGAGTCTAACGGAAAAGCAACAACTAAAGATTCTTCAAATATGACTGTAAACATCAAAGAAAAAGAGGCTGTAGTTAACAATCTTTGTATTGTTTCGCAAAGTGAGTCAGCAACCATCAACATTGATGAATTAAGAATTTACAATCAGGTAGAAGGCTCATTGGCACCTGTTCCTGAGGTTTCAATTGTTTCACCTACCGAGGCACTTGTTGTTAAAGAGGGAGAAGCTTTTAACCTTACGGTAGGAGCTACAATAGCGGATGATACTATAGCAGACGTATCATTTTTTGAGAAAGGCAACGGTACGCCGATTGCAAGTGGCTGTACCTTTGAAGACGGAAAGGCTACATATACCGTTAACGGTGCAAAGCAGGGTATCCATTACTATTATGCAACTGCAACCGGTTCCCTTGGCGGAGTTGGCACATCAGAGCTTTGGACAGTTGTAGTAACAACAGGTAAGGACTACGGTAATGATTATGTGATGATGGATGCAGATTTTACCGGCACAGCTTTGCCACAGCGTTGGACAACAGTTGGTGACGGAGTTGCTGCTATGTCTGACGGCGTCGTAACAGTAAGCGGTATCGAGGGCGACGGATTAAGATTTGATAATCAGATACCAAAGGATAATGTTATTAATACTGTGGAATACAGGTTGCAACCCCAGGGTGAAATGAAAATATGGATGGTTAACCCTTCTGTATCAAGTATCAAACCAACTTTGCTTACTTTTTCTGAAGATTCTATAAAGGCAGTTAACCGCCGTTATACAAATGACGAGGAAATTACAGAGGATTTATTGCCATACGTAAGCGGACATTGGTACCGTATATCTTACACGATTGATTTTACTAAAGACGGAGGAGCATCTAAAGATCTGCTTACTGTTACAATAAAAGATGAAACAACCGGTGAAAGTGCGCAAAAGACAGTTTATACACGTAATACTGATGAAGCTGTACATAACCATGTTTTCCAGCTTACCGGTGATGGTTCATTCCTGTTAGATGATTTTAAGCTATATGAAAAAGACGGTGGCACCTTTGTTCCGTATCCGTCTGTAAAATGGTCAACGGCTTCAGCAGTTACATGTATCCGTGGCGAATCCTTGACTTTAAAGGCTAATTTGTCTGTGTTGGGTGAAGATGTCGTTGTATCAGCAGAGCTTTATCTGCAAAGTCGGAGGCCAAGCGGTCTTAGGAAGACAATGTCATAAATCAACTCCTTG
>JAZNGX010000027.1:0-7484 GCA_045576675.1 Clostridia bacterium
AATATGAATAAAAAAATTTTTAAGTTTAGAATTTTAGTTGTTGTTATTGTTGTATTAGTTACGTTTTCGCTAAATTATATAAGAGAGGCAAATTCAGAACTTTATATATTAGGAATTGATGATATGGACGACATTCTACCATATTTATTAAACACAGCAGAAGACCGCAAAGAAATAGATACAATAAGTAATTATACAGATAGAGTTTATCGTACAAGAACAGGCAAAAAATATCATAAAGCAGAATGCAAATATTTGAAAAAGAGCTGTATTGAAATCAGTATTGAAGAAGCTTGTGAAAGGAATTTAAAACCGTGCAGTATATGTATTCCTTGATTTTCTGAATTTTTTCAAAAGCTTCGGCAATAATAGAATTACAATGTATTGACAATGTAAATAAAATAACATATAATATAAATGAAAGGAAGTGCTTGAGTTATGAATAATACAAGTATGACAATCAGAACAGATAAAGAAATAAAACAACAGGCGCAAATGATTTTTTCTGATTTGGGTATGGATATGTCAACGGCAATAAACGTGTTTCTGCGACAAGCAATTATACACCGTGGCTTTCCTTTTGAATTAACTTTAGAAACACCAAACGATATAACCAGAAAGGCGCTGATAAATGCTGAAAACAACACTGATGTATATGGCCCTTTTGACAGTGTTGAAAGCTTAATGGAGGCACTCGATGCTTAAATTAGAATTTCAGGGACAGTTTAAAAAGGATTACAAGCTTGCAGTTAAACGGGGCTGTAATGTAAAATTGCTTCAGGAAGTTATTACCATGTTGGCTGAAGAAATACCTTTGCCTGCAAAATACAAAGACCATGCTTTGCAGGATTGTAAAGAATATAAAGGTATGCGGGAATGTCATATACAACCCGATTGGTTGTTGGTTTATAAAATATATAAGGACACATTGATTTTACAATTAATCAGAACAGGAACACATAGTGATTTGTTTTGATTGTATTGAAAAAATCTTCATAATTCTCTCGTTTTGTTATACTTAAAAAGTTTCAAAAATATATTGAATTCGCCTATATAATGTGTTATAATTTCCCTTGTGATTTTTTTGAAAATGAGGTATAAAAAGTGTTAAAGAATTTATCAGCACCAACGGATATGACCGTTGGAAAACCATGGAAAAGCATAGTGTTATTTACATTGCCTATGCTTATAGGAAATATTGCTCAGCAGCTTTACAGCACCGTTGACAGTGTTGTTGTTGGCAAATACATAGGTGACAATGCGTTGGCATCGGTTGGAAGCACATTACCTATTTTAAATATGCTTTTAGTGTTGTTTATGGGTATTTCTGCAGGTGCAACTGTAATGGTATCACAGTATTATGGTGCAAAAAACCGCGAGGGCTTGTCAAAAACAATCGGCTGCAGTATTACCGTTACGGCTATTGCGTGCCTGATTATGATACTTGGTGCAACGTGGTTTATCCGCCCTGTGCTTATTGCGTTAAACACTCCCGAAAGCATATTAGACGGCTGTGTGGACTACTTAACCATTTCTCTTATAGGTATCGCAGGCATGGGCTATTATAATATATTAAGTGGTATCATAAGGGGTATGGGTGATTCCTTTTCTGCGCTTTTGTATCTGCTTGTTGCCACAGTTATAAACATTGTGCTTGACATTTACTTTGTAGCTGTTGTTAAAATGGGTGTTGGCGGCGTTGCACTTGCAACAGTTATTGCACAGCTTATATCTTCAATACTATGCCTTATTAAACTATCAAAAATGAACGAATATTTTGACTTTGGTTTTAAATATTTAAAGCTGGACGGCGAATATGTTAAAACTATTATAAAGCTTGGTATTCCTTCAGGTCTTACTCAGGCGATATTTTCATCTGCAATGATAATTGTTCAGTCACTTACAAATCAGTTTGGTGAGCAGTTTATAGCTGCAAACGTTGTTGTTATGCGTGTTGACGGCTTTGCAATGATGCCCAACTTTTCGTTTGGTATGGCACTTACAACCTATGCAGGTCAGAATGTTGGTGCAAAGCTTTATGACAGGGTAACAAAAGGAGCAAAGCAGGGAACACTGCTTGCAGCAGGCTGCTCAGCAGTAATAACAGGTATAATATTGCTGTTTGGCAAACACCTTATGGGCATTTTTACCGATACACAAGCACTTGTTGATATGAGCTACCATTTAATGAAAATACTTGCAGTCGGATATATTGCCATGGCGGTAACCCAAAGTTTGTCAGGGATTATGCGCGGTGCAGGCGATACAATGACTCCTATGTGGATTTCACTTATAACAACCGTTGCAATCCGCGTACCATTAGCTTACGGAATTTCGTACTTAACTACAACACCTGAGCTTCCGCACGGACAAAGTATATGTATTCAGATTTCACTTCTGGCATCGTGGGTTTTAGGTGCAGTTTTAACTGCAGTATTCTATAAGATGGGCAAGTGGAAGGATAAAGCCATTAATTAAGTGCAATAAAAATTCCCGACATTACAATAGCACAACACATAAGCTTATATAATATATGCTTTTCTTTAAACACAACCCAGCCTGACAAAACGGTTACTATTACAGAAAATTGTTTTATTACAGTCATAAGAGTAACCTGACTGTTCGGGTTGGCATTTGCTATAAAAAGAAGCTTGTCCCCAAGTATCAGTGAAATACTTAAAAGGGGTATCCAGTAATTTGTTTTAAGTGTTTTTACTGATATTTTTTCTTTTCGTACAATTAAAATTGCGGCATAAATAATGGTCATAAAAAGCATAAACCAGAACTGCAGCTGAGCTGCATCCATATACTGCATTAAAACCTTATCAAACACTGCAGAAACTGCATTGAAAAAGCAGTTTAAAAGTGCCGCAATAAGAATAGGGAACGTCATACCTTTAGAATCCGATGATTTTTTTAAGTTCACAAGCAAAAGTCCGATAATAACAAGGGTTATGCCGACTCCCTTGTTTAACGTAAAGCTTTCACCAAGAACAAAAACCCCAAGCATTGTAGAAAAAATCATTCTTGATAAATCCATAATTCCGTAAAGACTTACCGATATTTTTTTAAGAGCCATAAATGCACAAATCCACGCTGTACAGCAGGATGCGGCTTTCAGAAAAATCATCGCTATGTATTTTGGCTCAACCAAAAATGCATTTTCAGAAAAAGGCAATGTTATAATAAGACCAATCAATGTATAAAAAAACAAGATTTCATCCGAGCTGCTGCGTTTCATTGCAGCTTTTTTCATACCCTCACGCGTACCCTTTAAAAATGCATATATAATTACAAGTATTATCCAGTTCATATTATCAACTCCGCATTATATTGTACTATCAATTAAAGAGAAAATCAAGTGTGTACTATATTGATTTTAGTATTTGTTTGTGTTATACTTGCGAAGGGAAATAAAGATTTAAAGATGGATACAAAAAATCCGCCATAAGCGGATTTTTTGTAGTATGTAGCAACCTTTTAAAAACAGAGTACGCAAATTAAAAAAGTGCATCAACAAAAGTCGATGCACCGAAAAATGCTCAACTCTGTTTGTTGTCACACAAATTCTCTCACACACAGACAAGTATGCGAATATAGAGTCTGCATTTTTACCAAAATAAGATAAAAATACACACTTATCTCATGTGAGATATTAAGAATTTATGTGACGTATATATTATATCATATATATAAAAAAGAGTCAATGATTTACTTATATAAAGTTTTTGACAACCGCATTACCATATTGACTATTGAAAAGCAGTTATTAAAAGTGTATAATTATATTGGTGGTAAGTATGAGAATTTTAAACAAAGAACTGTTAAAAACCAATATTGAAAAAAGAATAAATGCAGATATTGCGTCAGGGCGAGTTGGCGGCGCATCTGTTATAGTAAGACAAAACGGAAAGCTTGCTTACAAAAATTGCTTTGGGGCAGACGTTACCGAGGATACAATCTTCCGTCTTGCATCAATGACAAAGCCGATAACAACCGTTGCAGTACTTATGCTTATTGAGCAGGGCAGGCTTTGCCTTAACGATACAGTTGAAAAATATCTGCCACAGTTTAAGGATATGCACATTGTAAAAAGCAATGAATGCGGCGAGCTGGTTGATATGGGGTCTGCACAAACCAAACCTTCTGTTTTGCATTTACTTTCTCACACCTCGGGAATAGGAAGCGGTGTTGTGGGTAATATTCAGTCGGGCAAAATGACTGATGATGACAGAGCAACAGTAAGCAATACCATAGAGTTTTTTGCAAATCAGGGGTTGGCGTTTAATCCGTTTTCGGCACAGGCATACAGTGGTACTGCTGCCTTTGATGTGCTTGTTGCAATAATCGAAAAAATTACGGGCGAGAATTATAACGATTTTCTTAAAAAGAATATTTTTGAGCCGCTTAATATGTATGATACCACATTTGTTCCGTCAAAAAGCCAATGGGGAAGGCTTATTACCATGCATAATTATAAGGACGGTAAAAGCAGCATCGGTCATACAAATGAAAACTGCGTGTTTGAGAATTACCCATGTACTCATTATCTTGGTGGTGCAGGATTAATTTCTACAATAAACGATTATTCTAATTTTGCAGAAATGCTTTTGAATAATGGAGGACAGATAGTATCTGAAAAAATGATTAAGCTTATGAAAACGCCACAGGTGCCGCCTGAAATTATGGGTGGTACATGGCGCTGGGGCTTGGGTGTGCGTGTTGTCACAAGTGAGGCTTACGGTTATCTGCCTGTCGGTGCGTACGGCTGGAGCGGTGCTTATGGCGGTCATTTTTGGATTGACCCTGTAAACAACATAACTGCAGTATATATGAAAAATTCACGCTATGACGGCGGTTCAGGTGCAAAAACGGCTTACAATTTTGAAATGGACGTGAACAATGCTCTATGTTAAAGCATCCCATAAAACCTTTATTTGACAAAAATTCAAAAATATTGATTTTAGGCAGCTTTCCATCTGTAAAATCACGAGAAGAAATGTTTTTTTACGGGCATCCGCAAAACAGATTCTGGAAGGTAACGTCGGCTGTTTTTTGTTGTGCTGTTCCGCAGACAGTTGAGGGAAAAAGGCAGTTTTTGCTGTCAAACAACATTGCCGTGTGGGACGTTATTGCAGCTTGTGACATTACAGGCAGCTCTGACAGCTCGATTAAAAATGTTGTACCGAATGACTTGAATATAATTCTTGACAATGCTGATATTGATAGAATTTTTGTGAATGGAAAAACTGCAGAAAAATATTATAACAAGTATATAAAAGACACAATAAAGCGTGAAACAATATGCCTTCCCTCCACCTCTCCTGCGAATGCGGCGTGGAGCTTTGAAAAGCTCGTTGATGCGTGGAGTATAATTAAATAAAATAATGGTAATGCTAACATAAAAATAAAAAAGAGGTGTTTTTATGTTTAAGCATGAAAAAATGTTGTTTCATCCGGTGGCTGTAGAAAAGCCAAATCCGCAATATGCTGCACTTATGCAGGAACAGCTTGGCGGTGCAAACGGCGAAATGAAGGCTGCAATGCAATATATGTCCCAAAGCTTCAGAATTAAAGACCCTGAAATAAAGGATTTGTTTTTAGATATTGCGGCTGAAGAATTAGGCCACATGGAAATGGTTGCACAAACCATTAATCTTTTAAACGGGCATGATGTTGATGCTTCGACTGTTCCGGCAGGAGAAATACAAACTCATGTTCTTACCGGTCTTAATCCTGGGCTTATCAATGCATCAGGCTATTCATGGACAGGCGATTATGTAAGTGTAACAGGAGACTTGTGTGCAGACTTGCTTTCAAATATTGCTTCAGAACAACGTGCAAAGGTAGTGTATGAATATCTTTACAGACAGATTGATGATAAAAAGATAAAGCAAACAATTGACTTTCTGCTAAACCGTGAAGAAGCACATAATGCTATGTTTCGTGAAGCGTTTAACAAGGTGCAGGACACAGGCTCAAATCGTGATTTTGGTACAACAAAAGCAGCAAAAATGTATTTTAGCTTGTCTGAACCAGGCAATAATGCTTATGCAAATACTGACGTAAAAAGACCGTCATTTCATTAATATTCAAAAGGACTGTAACAGCAGTCCTTTTAGTTTTATAATTGACAATTATATTAAATAAAAACAACTATTAAATATTGATTTTATATTATCATTATGATAAAATAATAAAAAAATATTACGAAGGTGACAAAAATGAATTTAAAAGAAAAAATTCAAAGTGGCAAAAGTATTTGCGGAACACTTGTTAATATTCCCTCAATTGCCGTTACGGAAATGATGGGGTATTTTGATTATGACTTTTTATGGATAGATACAGAGCATTCTGTTACCACAACAGAGCAATGCTATCAGATGCTTGTTGCGGCAAAATCAGTTGGCAGACAGGCAATTGTCCGTGTGCCGCAAAACGACCTTACATACACAAAAAAGGTTCTTGAAATGGGTCCGGACGGCATCATATTCCCAATGGTACGTAATGCAAAAGAGGCTGAAGAGCTTTTGTCTTACACGTTATATCCGCCATACGGCAGCAGAGGCTGCGGCCCTCAAAGAGCAGTAAGATATGGCGTTGATGATGAGCTTGCATATTTTAAATCTGGCCCGATGGATTTGTGCAGATTTTTGCAGATTGAATGCAAAACTCTTGTTGACGAATTAGAGCAGATTGTTGATAATCCATACATTGACGGCTTTATTTTAGGTCTTGCAGATTTGTCAGGCTCTATTAATGAAATTGGCGAATTCTTTGGTGAAAACAATCTTGCACTGGGAAGAAAAGCAATTGATATTGCAACAAAGCACGGCAAAATAGTTGGTTCAGCAACACTTGCAAGCGACGAAAAAACCCTGACAATGCTACACGATATGGGAATTAAAATGATAACCTGCGGTGCAGACTTTAATCACATTGTAAACGGTGCAAAAAAGACTTTTGAATCTGTAAAAAAAGTAATAGGTTAAAAAAACAACGGTGTTGTGTATCACGCAACACCGTTGTTTTTATGTTCTGTGAATATTGACTTAATAATCATTTTTAACAATTAATCTCTGCACTTTTCGTCTATACAAAGCTTTTTTACTTCTTTCATACGTTCTGATACAAATGAAGCAGTATCCAAAACTCTTGGAATAGCCTTAGTGACCAATACTGAAGACGGTTTTAAAATAATCTTCTCTCGCACGGTCCATATCTACAGGCTCTTCTACGTACGGCTCGTTCTTTACATATTTCATAATGAAAAACTCCTTTTGCAAACAAAAAATGAGTCAGCCAAAGCTGACGCATGCAACACGTAGCAATGACCAAACAAGCGCGAACCAGTTATTCCAAACTCAAATTAAAACAATATTATAACATACCGTAATTTGGCAGGAAAAATAGTCAAAGCTAACGTATTTGCCTAACGTTAGTTTGCCACCTATACGGTTAATATAATATTAAATTTTAATTTG
>JAZNGX010000028.1:0-20778 GCA_045576675.1 Clostridia bacterium
TTTATTCCCGATGACGATGCTCCCGCTCCGGCAGAAGCCGCATCCTTTACACTTTTAAAGGAACAGCTTATGCAGGTGCTTTCAACACTTACACTTCGTGAAGAAAAGGTTCTTCGCCTTCGTTTCGGTCTTGATGACGGACGTGCAAGAACTTTAGAAGAGGTTGGTAAGGAATTCGAGGTTACACGTGAGCGTATCAGACAGATTGAAGCAAAGGCTTTAAGAAAGCTCCGTCACCCAAGCCGCAGTAAAAAACTAAAGGATTATCTGGATTAATGAAAGACTATTTGTTTTTGCCTGACAGATTAAAGGCAGTTGCAAAGCATATTCCGCAATGCCACACTCTGTCGGATATAGGTACAGACCATGCATATATCCCGATATATGCTATAAAAAATAATATTGCCGATACTGCCTTTGCGTGTGATATTGTTGACGGGCCTCTTAAAATAGCCGCACAGAATATTGCCTCATACAACCTGACAGAAAAAATCGATGTTGTGAAATCGGACGGGCTTAAAAGCGCCCCCGAAAGCGACGTGTTTGTAATTGCAGGAATGGGTGGCACATTAATCGGCGAAATACTTGAAAATGATATTGAAAAAGCCAAAAAGGCAGAGCTACTTGTGCTTCAGCCGATGACCTGTGCGTATGAGCTCAGAAAAAAGCTGCACCAAACAGGCTTTGAAATAATTGATGAAAGTATTGCAAAAGATACCGGAAAGCTTTATAATATAATAGTTGCAAAAAAAGGAAATCAGCTTTTTGATGATGAAATTTTCTATTATGTTGGCAAAGCTACGGTTGATAAGAATGACCCGCTGCTTGGCGAATTTCTGTCGCATAAAATTAACGTGTTAAAAAAGCGTGTTGCAAATATGCAAAACAGTGAAAATCCGGAAGTTCGTTGTGAAGCAGAGTCTCATAAAAAGCTTATAGAAGCATACATAAGGGTTGGTGAAAAGGTTGGTTACAGTTGGTGATATAGAATATTATCTTGACAGCACATTCCCCGAAGAAGCTGCTGAAGGCTTTGATAATGTCGGGCTTTTGATAGGCAACAAAGACAATGCCGTTACAAAAATAATGGTGATGCTTGATGCTGATGAAGACACAATTTATGAAGCAATAAACGCAGGTGCCGATATGATTGTCACCCACCATCCGTTTATTTTTTCACCGCTTAAAAGAATAAATGACAAGCTGATTTTGTCGCTTATAGAAAACAAAATTGCTCTTTATTCCGCCCACACAAATCTTGACAGTGCCGTTATGGGCGTAAACGACAATCTTGCAAAGCTGCTTGATTTGTCGGCAACAGAGCGTGTTATGATGCCGGGATGTACACTGATTGGTGTTACAGGCTATACCACAAAGCGTACTCTTGGCGATTTTATACAACATATTAAAACAAGGCTTGGCATACAAAATGTCAGATACACAGGCGATTCTGAAGATGCAACATCAAAAATCGGTGTGATAGGCGGCAGTGCAGCAGAATTTATGGGAGAAATGAAACAGCTTGGCTGTGACACATTTGTAACTGCTGATTTAAAGTATCATCAGGCACAGCAAGCACAGGAAATTGGTATAAATATAATTGACGCAGGTCATTTTGAAACAGAAAACCATATTATAAATGTTGTGGCAGAGCTTTTGAAAAAGCAGTTTGCCGACATCAAAATCAGTGTATCCCAAAGGAAAAACAGCTATATAAAGTATGGGTAAGCCAGACAGTCGCGGCAGGAGTTAACTCCTGATGAGGAAAGTCCGAGCTTCACAGGGCAGGGTGCCGGGTAACTCCCGGTGAAGGCAACTTCAAGGATAGTGCAACAGAAATAGACTACAGCTTTACGCTGTACAGGTGGAAAGGTGAGGTAAAAGCTCACCGGCGGTCAGGTGACTGACCGGCCGTGTAAACCCCATCCGAAGCAACACCGAGCGAGAGGGCGGCCCGCCATATACTCTCAACGGGTGGCTTGAGCGATGCAGAAATGTATCGCCTAGATAGATGACTGTTTAATACAGAACTCGGCTTACAGACTTGCCCATACTTATATTTTTTAAAAAACGGAGATGCCATCATCTCCGTTTAATCTTAGAGGTACTGTTTATGTTAAATGAAGTTTTAGCATCAAAAAGACTTAACAAGGTTTTGTCAGTAATTAAAAACAATCTTTTTTGCATTGAGGTTTTATGGTGCAGAACAGTTTATGATAATGTGGACGTTCCAAATCCGGCAATGCACAGCCACTCTTTTTACGAGCTGCATCTTTGCCTTTCGGCACAAAACACCTTTGAAACAGAAAACAAAACAATCGTTTTAAAACGTGGCGAATTTATGCTGCTTTCACCCGGCACAAAGCACACTGTTCATAACTATGATAAAGGATATTCAGAGCTTGTGCTTGCATTTGATTTTATTGGTGAATGCAATATCTGCAATTATTTTAAAAGTGATAATTCACCGCTTTACATAAATACTTCAACAGAATTTATGATGAACGCGGTTTCAAATATGCTAAATCATATAATAGATGAAAAGTATGGCTACAGCGAATATATAACCCACCTTGCCTCTTGCTTTTTCATTGACCTTTTTGCAGTAATTGCAAAAAAAATTGACGACGATATAACAATAGTAAAAGAAAATGACAACAGAGTTGAAGAAGTCAAAAAATATATAAGCAATAACATAGATAAAAAGCTTAAGGCAGATGAAATTGCACGATATGTTAACATCAGCCAAAGGCATTTGAACCGAATTATTAAAAATTCCGAAAACGCAAGCGTAACGGAATTAATAAGGCGAATGAGAATAAAGCACGCAAAAAAGCTGCTTATGTCTACACAAAAAACGCTTGCAGAAATCGCATATGAAACAGGCTTTGGAAGCTCGTTTCATCTTATTAAAACGTTTAAAAGCATTGAAGGCATTACCCCCGGTGCATACCGAAAGGATTTTAATAAATAGAACAGGTGATATAATTGAGAACATTATTTATAGGTGATATAGTTGGTGACAGAGGTGTTGACTTTGTTGTTTCACACCTTGACAGCATAAAAAAGCTTAACAAAATTGACTTCTGCATCGCAAACGGCGAAAACAGCTCTACCGTCGGCAAGGGCATAACAAAGCAGGCGGCACAACGTCTTTTTATGTGCGGAGTTGACGTTATAACGATGGGCAACCACACCTTTAACCACAACGATGTATATAAGCTTATGGAAGAAGAAAATGTTATAAGACCTGCCAACTACCCTCCCGATACTGCAGGGCAAGGATATATAACAACTGAAATAAACGGAGAAAAAATCGCCGTTGTAAATATAAACGGCAGAGTTTATATGGGTTCTTTTGACTGCCCGTTCCGTTGCACAGAGCAGATTTTAAAAAGGCTTGATGTTAAAACAATATTTGTGGACTTTCATGGTGAAGCCACCAGCGAAAAGCGTGCCTTTGCAGAATACTTTGACGGCAAGGTAAGTGCAGTAATCGGCACTCACACCCACGTTCAGACTGCAGACGAGCGTGTTTTGCCAAACAAAACAGCCTTTATATCTGATGCTGGTATGACAGGGGCGATTGACTCAATACTGGGTGTGCGAAAAGACGAGGTTATAAAAATGTTTTTAACCTCTATGCCTGTAAGATTTTCAGTGCAAAACAGCCCTGTAAGAATGAATTGCGTTATAATAGAAACAAACAGCGAAGGCAAGGCTGTTTCTATTGAGAGAATAAATATAGAATAAGAGGGTGAGCTTATGACAGGCTTTTATTCAGTGCTTGCATCATTACTTAAATACCTTTTCATAACGGTTATTTATCTTTTTATATTTGCGATTATACGTATGATATATCTTGATATACGCCGCACCAGCCGTGACAAGCGTAAACCGAAGCACGAAACGTCGTACCTTGAGCTTCTTACAAATAAGGACAAGCTTTATTTTGAGGTGCAGCAATCGTATCCGCTGGAAAGTGATGTAGTAATAATAGGCCGCGACCCTGACTGCACAATCAGCATTGACGACCTTTATATGTCAGCGCAAAACACACAGCTTTGGTTTGAAGATGGTGAATGGTACATAGCTGATATGGGCAGCACCAACGGAACATATATAAACGGTGAAAAAATGGAAGACGAACCGCTTATTTTAGACGGTGGCGATAAAATCCGTATCGGTCAGGTGGAATTTTTAATAGTTATTGTGGGAGAGAATTAATACAATGAAAGCATTAACAAAGCCTGCCGTGCTGTTACTTTTAACAAACATTATGGCATTCGGGCTGCTCTTCTTCTACCGTGAGCCGCTTGACGTCAATGTTTTGTATATCGGTGCAGCCGTTACGGCAATATCTGCAATCACATATTTTGCAATAAGCTACTTTCATTTGGGTGACGAATATCTGTTTTTAATTGTAAGTATGCTTATCGCACTTGGTACGCTTATGCTTTGCCGCCTTGATTTCACATTCGGCATAAAGCAGATTTTGTGGTACCTTATTTCAATATGCGCCTTTTATGTCACTTTTTTTATCTACAGATATGTAAAATGGCTTGATAAGCTTGGTATGCTTTATTACATTGCAGGTGCAGTGCTTTTTGTTATAACACTTGCATTCGGCACTATTTCGGGCGGTGCAAAAAACTGGATAATGCTTGCAGGCAAAACAGTTATGCCGTCAGAATTTATCAAGCTGTTGTTCGTTTTATATCTCGCAAGCTATTTTTCAGGCAAGCGTAACAAGGTTTATTTCAATAAAATAAAGCAAAAGTATATGACTTCAATTATGATGTACATATACTTAGGCTTCCTTGTACTTCAGCGTGAATGGGGTATAAGCGTTTTGTTCTTTATTACCTATATTATTTTAGAATATATTTTTGAAAATGACAAAAAAATCATATTCGGCAACATTCTGATTGCAGGAATCGGCGGCTGTCTGGGATACCTTACTATGTATCACATTCAGGTAAGAATAAGTAACTGGCTTGACCCGTGGAGCGATGCCGCAAACAAGGGATATCAGATAGTTCAGTCACTTTTTGCAATTGAAGCAGGCGGATTTTTCGGAAGTGGAATCGGTCTTGGAAAGCCTGATTTTATACCAGAGGTACACACCGACTTCATATTCTCTGCAATATGTGAGGAAATGGGAATGTTTGGCGGCGTGGCAGTTATAATGCTTTTCTTTATCTTTGTTTACAGAGGCTTTAAAATTGCACTGCGGCTTGACGAAGGCTTCGACAAATGCGTTGCGGTAGGAATAACAGTGCTTTTTGGCATACAAACCTTCATTATAATTGGCGGCGTAATAAAGCTTATTCCGCTTACAGGTATAACACTCCCCTTTATAAGCTACGGCGGTAGTTCGCTTTTATCAAGCTTTATCGCCCTTGGCATTTTGCAGGCAATTTCCGCAAAGGAGCGTGACGCCAAATGACAGACAGAAGAATTATAAACATACTTATCGTAATATGTCTTTTGTTTTTGTGCCTTATAGGCTACCTTACCTATATAGAATTTGCACTGTCTGATGAGATTTCGCAAAGTCCGTACAACCAGCGTCAATGGGCGTATGAAGCGGATATTGACCGTGGCAGCATACTTGACAAAAACGGCATTGTGCTTGCTCATTCCGAGGAGGGAAAACGCATTTATCCGTACAACAATATGTACAGCCACGTTATAGGCTATAATTCACAGACCTACGGAAAAAGTCAGCTTGAGCTTAAATGCAATAAAATCCTTTTGGGGCAGTATGGTCTTGGCGAGCTTAATCTTATAGGCGGCAAACGAAGCGGTTATGATTTGTACTTAACTATAGACCACGAGCTGCAAAAAACAGCATATAATGCAATCGGCAACAGAAACGGCTCTGCAGTTGCAATAAATCCCAAAACAGGTGAAATTCTCGCAATGGTAAGTAAGCCTGATTTTAATCCCGACAGCGAAATGCTGAACAAAAACTGGAACAGGCTGATTGATGATAAAAACAGTCCGTTGCTTGCCAGAGCAACAAGCGGACTTTATGCTCCAGGCTCTACCTTTAAAATTCTGACTGCAAGTGCCGCACTTGATTTAGGGTTGGAGGGCAGTACCTTTGAGGATAGCGGCAGCATCACAATTGACGGAAAAACTGTTTCAAACAGTGGCGGCAAGGCACTTGGTACAATAGATTTTGCAAAAGCCTTCCGTTATTCAAGCAACGTTGCTTTCTGTACGCTTGGTGTTGATTTGGGCTTTGAAAAGCTTTCTTCAACCGCCAAAGCCTTTGGCTTTAACAGAGAGCCTGACTATGACTTCACTGCGGCAAAAAGCAGATTCCCCGAAAAATCTGACGGCGATGCAGTAAATGCCGCACTGGCAATGGGGCAGGGTGAAACCCTTGCAACCCCGTTGCAAATGGCACTTGTTGCCTGTGCCGTTGCAAATGACGGCGAAATTATGAAACCATATTTAATTGACAGAGCGGTAAACAATGCCAACGTAAGCATAATGAAAACAAAGCCCGAAAAGCAAGGTAGTGCAATGTCAAAAGCGAATGCCGATTATATAACAGAGCTTATGACAGACACTGTGCAAAACGGAACAGGTGCCTCTGCCAGAATTAACGGCATAACAATCGCAGGCAAAACAGGCACTGCTGAAAACGAAGAAACCGTTATGCATAAAAACAAAGAACACACATGGTTTGTTGCCTTTGCTCCTGCCGAAGACCCTCAGATTGCAGTGGCAGTTATGCTTGAATACAGTGGCGGCAGTGGCTCGTCAATATGCGGCCCGATTGTGCGTAATATTATAAGCCAATATTTGAAATAATATATAGTATTTACTATTGCAAAATGTTATAAAATAATATATAATAAGTCTTATGTTGTACGAAAGTGAGGCAAATACAATGTACAAAATAATTTCTAAAGAAGTGTTAAATCCAACCGTTACAAAAATGGTGATTGATGCTCCTCATATAGCGAAAAAAGCATTACCCGGTCAGTTTATAATTCTTCGAATAGACGAAAAGGGTGAGCGTATTCCGCTTACAATTGCAGATTATGACAGAGATAAAGGAACAGTTACAATAATTTTCCAGATAGTTGGTGCAACCACCACAAGACTTAATACGCTAAATGCTAATGACTATATACTTGATTTCGTTGGCCCTCTTGGCACACCGTCACACCTTGACGGCGTTAAAAAAGCCTGCGTTATAGGCGGTGGCTTGGGTACTGCAATTGCATACCCTCAGGCAAAGGCACTTAATGCTATGGGTGCAGAGGTTGACGTTATAACAGGCTTCAGAAACAAAGACCTTGTTATTTTGGAAGACGAGGTTAAAGCAATCAGCCGTAATGCATATATTACAACTGATGACGGCTCAAACGGCAACAAAGGCTTTGTTACAGATGTTTTAAAACAGCTTATCGAAAGTGGCGAAAAGTACGATATGGTTATCGCAATCGGTCCGCTTGTGATGATGCGTGCAGTTTGCAACGTAACAAAGGAATATGGCATAAAAACAATAGTAAGTATGAATTCAATTATGATTGACGGCACAGGTATGTGCGGCGGCTGCAGAGTAACAGTTGGCGGCGAAACAAAGTTTGCCTGCGTAGACGGCCCCGACTTTGATGGTCATTTGGTTGATTTTGACGAAGCAATCCGCCGAAGCGGAATGTATAAAGAGCACGAGGGACACAAGTGCAGAATGGAGGGTATGAGCAATGCCTGATATGTCTTTGGAAAAGGTAAAAATGCCCGAACAGCCCGGCAATGTGCGAAACAAAAATTTCGACGAGGTTGCAATGGGCTACGATGCAGAAATGGCAGTTAAAGAGGCAAACAGATGCCTTAACTGCAAGCACAAGCCTTGCGTTAGCGGCTGCCCCGTAAACGTAAGAATTCCCGAATTTATTGAGCAGATAACAAAGGGCGAGTTTGAAGAGGCTTATAAAATTATAAAAACAACCAACTCACTTCCTGCAATATGCGGAAGAGTATGCCCTCAGGAGCGTCAGTGCGAAAGCAAATGCGTAAGAGGTATCAAGGGCGAAAGTGTTGGAATAGGCAGACTTGAACGCTTTGCAGCTGATTATCATATGAAAAACAGCACGGAAAAACAACAAAAGCCAAAAAGCAACGGAATTAAGGTTGCAGTAATAGGCTCCGGTCCTGCAGGACTTTCCTGTGCAGGTGACCTTGCAAAAATGGGGTACGAGGTAACAGTTTTTGAAGCATTCCACGTTGCAGGCGGAGTTTTGATGTATGGAATTCCACAGTTCCGTTTGCCGAAAGAGATAGTACAAAAGGAAATTGAGTCACTAAAAGAGCTTGGTGTGGATATAAAAACAAATATGGTTGCAGGGCGTGTATTCTCAATTGATGAGCTTATGAACGAGCAGGGCTACAAGGCAGTGTTTATCGGCAGCGGTGCAGGCTTGCCAAAGTTTATGGGAATACCCGGTGAAAACTTAAACGGAGTATATTCTGCCAACGAATTTTTAACAAGAATAAATCTTATGAAGGCATACAAGTTCCCTGAATACGACACTCCTGTAAGAGTTGGCAAAAGTGTTGCAATCGTAGGCGGCGGAAACGTTGCAATGGATGCTGCACGCTGTGCAAAGCGACTTGGTGCGGATGATGTTTATATAATCTACCGCCGTTCAGAGAAGGAGATGCCTGCACGTCTTGAAGAGGTGCATCACGCAAAGGAAGAAGAAATCATATTCAAAATGCTAACCAACCCCGTTGAAATTGTTGGTGAGGACGGATATGTTACAGGCATAAAATGCGTTGAAATGGAGCTTGGCGAGCCTGACGAATCAGGACGTTCAAAGCCTGTACCAAAAAAGGACAGCGAATATATAATAGATGTTGACTCTGTTGTAATAGCAGTAGGTCAGTCACCTAATCCGCTTATTAAATCAACTACCGACGGACTTGAAACAAAGCCGTGGGGCGGAATTGTTGCAGATGAAGAAACAGGTGCAACAAGCATAAAGGGCGTGTTTGCAGGCGGCGACGCAGTAACAGGAGCTGCAACGGTAATACTTGCAATGGGTGCAGGAAAAACTGCTGCAGCAGCAATTGACAAATTTATTAAAGATAACTTTTAAGTAATGACAGGGACAGATGCGAAAATCTGTCCCAAATTTTAAATATGGGGGTAAATTATGAAAAAGCTATTATCATTAATTGCAGCAATGCTTATCACCGTTAACGCATATGCGTTAGACCTAAGTATAACAATAGGTAGTACGGATATGACAATAAACGGCGAGGTTAACACAATCAAAGCTCCAATTGAAGAAAACGGAATGACACTTGTTCCCGTCCGGGTAATAACAGAGGCATTTGGTGCTGATGTTTTGTGGAACGATGCTGACCAAAGTGTTACAGTAACAAAAGGCGATAAAAAGCTTTGGCTTGCTATTGACAATATAAACGCAGACTTAAACGGCGAAAAAATTGAGCTTTTAACCGCACCAAAGCTTTTGGACGATACCACAATGGTACCAATACGCCTTATATCTGAAATGCTTAATTGCAGAGTTACATACAATAGTGAAACAAGAGAAATTAATATTACTGATGGTGTAAGCAAAGCACTTGATGTTCCTGCCGGTTTTTCATCATATACTAAAAGCCCGGCCACAATAGTGTACCACAATGACGATATGACATTGCAAATTGAAGTAAGCACATATAAAAAACAGCTTGATGACAGCTATGATAAATCTGTTGAGGCATATACCGCACAGCTTAAAGAAAAGTACAAAGCAATAACAAAAACAGGCGAAAGATTTGATGGTAACACGCAAAAAAGAACTATTTCATATTATTATGATAAAAACGACATATATCTTTGCGGAAATGTACACATTTTCTTCTCAGGCAGCGTAAAATATGTGCTTTCAACATATTCAAGAGCGGATTCAATTGAAGCTGCACGTGAAAATGAAAAGACCTTAAGCGAATGCATCGAAAACTTTAAGCATACATATTATCTTGGGTCACTTAATTATGATTACAATGAATCTTACATAAAAGAACAACAAGTGAACAATCATAAATTCAACATATATGATAACTGGAGCATCGAGCAGAAGGACGATGTAACAAGCATAATAAAAGACAATATAAACGGCTTTGAAATCACTCTTGACTGCATTGATTACAATACTATGAACACAACGGAGCAGCTTGAGCCTTACGGTCTGATAAAGTTGGAATACAAGGTATATAATGCTATGAACGGCACATTCAAAAGAGTGTTTAACCACAAGGAGGGAATACCTGTACCTTATAACTCACATTCAAATGTACCAGGATACGTAACTTCCAATGGTATAGTAGTACAAAGAGGACCTATAACATCCATATTATGTGATTTTGATTACCCTGAAGTTATCAACAATTTTTACGACAATGATAACGTATTTGTATTTGACATAGATGACAGAAGCATTGATTTTAAAAACGAAATTAACGATAAAGTCAAACCAAGTCATCTTACACGCTTTGGAAATTATTATAATGTGAAAAATGACGAATACGCCAAAATTGTTAAAGACAGAATTTGCTATGTTTTCTGCATAGATAACACGCTTATGATTGCAGACTGCAAAATAAGCAACTACTATCCATATGATTATAACAGATACGTATACGACAGCATTGTACGTTCATTTTTAAAATTAAAGGAAGTTTAATATGCGTAAATTATTCGGCTCGTGGAGCTTTTATAAACGGACACTTATAATTGCTGTGCCCGTTATGATTCAAAATTTAATAACAAACTTTGTAGCACTTATTGACAACATTATGGTAGGTCAGGTCGGTACAGAGCAAATGACAGGTGTTGCAATAGTAAACCAGATACTTTTTGTGTTTAACCTGCTTGTTTTCGGCGTGGTATCAGGTGCAAGTATTTTCTGTGCCCAGTATTTCGGCAAGGAGGATTATGATGGTGTACGCCACACCTTCCGATTCAAGCTGATTGCTGCCACATTGGTAACAGCACTTGCAGCAGCTGTATTTCTGATTTTTGGCGACAGTCTTATCACAAGCTATCTGCACGATGCGGGCAAGGGGATAGACCTTGCAAAAACCTTTGATTTTGCAAAGCAATACCTTTTAATAATGCTTGTTGGTATTCTTCCATTCTCAATCGAGCAGGCATATTCAAGCACCCTTCGTGAGGGTGGTATTGCCACACCTCCCATGGCTGCAGGCATAGCTGCAGTTATAACAAACACTGTTTTAAATGCACTGTTGATTTTTGGCATCGGCCCTTTCCCGACTCTTGGTGTTAAGGGTGCGGCAATAGCAACCGTTATATCAAGATTTGTTCAGGTGCTTATAGTAATTATATGGACTCACAAAAGTGCGGACAGATTAAAATATGTAAAAGGCTTGTACCATTCACTGCGTGTACCAAAAATGCTGACAGGCAAAATAATAATAAAAGGTCTGCCGCTTATGATTAACGAGTTTTTGTGGGGTGCAAGCATTGCAATGCTTTCGCAGTGCTATTCCATACGCGGAATAGACGTTGTAGCAGGGCTTAACATCACAAATACTGTTGTAAACCTTTTTAACGTGCTTTTTATAGCCTTTGGTTCAGGCGTATCAGTTGTAATAGGTCAGATGCTTGGTGCCAACGACTTAAAGGGTGCAAAGGAAGGCGCCCCGAAGCTTATATTCTTTTCAGGAGCTATGTGCATAGGTGTCGGTGCAGTTATGGCGTGCTTTGCACAGCTGTTTCCCCTTGCATATAACACAACTGATAACGTTCGCAGCCTTGCGGCAATATTTATCCTTATAAGTGCCTTGTTTATGCCAATACACGGGACTTTGCACGCCGCATATTTCACCCTGCGTTCAGGCGGCAAAACCCTTATAACCTTTGTATTTGACTGCTGCTTTTCATGGTGCATAAGCGTGCCGCTTGCATATTGCCTTGTGCATTTTACAAAAATGAATATATATAATGTATACTTTCTTGTTCAGTCAATGGAGGCAATAAAGTGTGTAATAGGATTAATTCTTATAAAAAAAGGCGTGTGGCTGTCAAATATCGTATCGGAATAATTTCGATTTATTTCGACAAAATCCCATAGCATCGGGCTTTTGGATAAATGCGGAAAAAAATTTTTAATAAAATATAAAAAACCTCTTGCTTTTTATAATATATTGTATTATAATATCATTTGCAAACACAACATATAGTGTTTTAATCATACAAATGTTTACAATATATTGGAGTAAGGGGGTTTTTAGTTTATGATCGAAAATATCAGAAAAAGAGACGGAAGAATCGAGAATTTTGATGAGGAAAAAATCGTTAATGCCATATTAAAGGCAATGAATCATAACTTTATAAACGACGTTAAGTGTGCAAGAAAAATTGCAGAAAGCTTATCCGAGCTTAACAGAGAGGTTGCTGATGTTGAAGAAATCCAGAACCTTGTTGAAGTTGAGCTTATGAAAACACGCTATAAGCAGGTTGCAAAGGACTATATCCTTTATCGCGAAAAGCGTAATATCGCCCGTGGCAGAAAAACCTATGACACATATATGGGTATCGTGAATACTATTGCCAACGATGTTACAAGAGAAAATGCGAATATGAATGCCGACACACCTGCAGGAATGATGATGAAGTTTGCAAGTGAAACTTCAAAACCCTTTGTTGTTGATATGCTTATTTCAGATATGTCAAAGGACTATGTAAAGAGCAATTACATTCATATGCACGATGCTGACTATTATCCAACAAAATCACTTACTTGCATTCAGCATCCTCTTGACCGAGTGTTGCAGCACGGCTTCCATGCAGGTCACGGCTCTTCAAGACCGGCAAAAAGAATTGAAACTGCTGCAATTATTGCCTGCATCTCAATGGAATCTATTCAGAACGAAATGCACGGCGGTCAGGCTATCCCTGCATTTGACTTTTATCTTGCACCTTATGTAAGATATTCATATCAGGAAGAGTTAAGAAAATTAGAAAAGCTTGAGCAAATTGACCTTTCAAAATATGACGATATGGTGTTTGATGACTATCTTGTAAAAGAGCTTGACGGTCTTGAGGGTGACGAGCGTTATGTTCAGCACGCTATAAACCTGACCGTAAACCGAGTTCATCAGGCTATGGAATCATTTATCCATAATATGAACACAATTCACTCACGTGGTGGAAATCAGGTTGTATTCTCATCCATCAACTACGGCACAGATACATCAGCAGAAGGCAGATGTATTATGCGTGAAATACTTAATTCAACCTACCGTGGCGTAGGCAACGGCGAAACCCCGATATTCCCGATTCAGATCTGGAAGAAAAAGACAGGTGTTAACTATCTGCCTGAGGACAGAAACTATGACCTTTACAAATTGGCTTGTAAGGTTACTGCAAAACGTTTCTTCCCCAACTTCATCAATCTTGATGCTACATTTAACCAGCACGAAAAATGGGATGCAAACGATCCCGAAAGATATAAATACGAGTGTGCAACAATGGGTTGCCGTACACGTGTATTTGAAAGCCGTTTTGGCGAAAAGACTTCAATCGGCAGAGGTAACCTGTCATTCACAACAGTAAACCTTGTTAAAATCGCTTTGGAGTGCCGTGATATTGAAGATTATGATGAAAAGATAAAAACATACTTTGAAAAGCTTGATAAGAGTATGGATGTTGCCTGCGAACAGCTTTACGACAGATATTCGTTCCAGCGTACTGCACTTAAAAAGCAGTTCCCGATGCTGATGAGCGGAATGTGGACAGGCAGTGAGCATTATGGTGCAAACGACCACGTAGCAGACTTATTAAAAATCGGTACATTAAGTATCGGCTTTATCGGTCTTGCAGAGGCACTTATTGCTCTTACAGGCAAGCACCACGGTGAAAGCGATGAGGCTCAGGAGCTTGGTCTTAAGATTGTATCTCATATGAGAGAGCGTACCAACAGAATGAGCGAAGAAAAGAATCTGAACTACAGCTTGCTCGCAACACCTGCTGAAGGTCTTAGCGGCAAGTTTACCAAAAAGGACAGAGAGCAGTTTGGTATCATTGAAAAGATTACCGATAAGGATTACTACACAAACAGCTCACACGTTCCTGTATGGTATAAGTGCAGTGCAGAGCACAAGGCTAAAATCGAGGCTCCGTATCACGCTCTTGAAAACGCAGGTCATATCTTCTACGTTGAGCTTGACGGTGATGCTACACACAACCCGGAATGCATTATGCAGGTTGTTGACCTTATGGATAAATACAATATGGGTTACGGCTCTGTAAACCATACAAGAAACAGATGCTTAGAGTGCGGCTTTGAGAATTCAGAAAAAGAATTCAACACCTGCCCATCTTGCGGAAGTGACAAGGTTGATGTTATCCAGAGAATCACAGGCTATCTTGTAGGTAGTGTTAACAGCTGGAACAGTGGAAAGCAGGCAGAGCTTAAGGATCGTGTTACACACAATGTTTAATTCAGAGGATATAATACACGTTCAGGATATAACGTACAGCTCAGCTGTGGACGGAACAGGCTTCCGTGATGTGTTGTTTGTAAATTACTGCCCTCACAGATGTGAGGGCTGTCACAACCAACAGACATGGGATGTTGAAAATGGTAAGGATATGACGGTAACTGAGGTTTTTGAATGTCTTACCAAAAGCAGCATAACAAATGTAACGTTCAGCGGCGGTGAACCGTTTTGTCAGCCAAAGGCTTTAAAAAACCTTGCAGAAATGATTAAAAATGCAGGTAAAACAATTTGGGTGTACAGTGGTTATACCTATGAGCAGATTGTGGCAGACGAGGATAAAAAAGCATTGCTTATGCTTTGCGACGTGCTTGTTGACGGACGTTATATAAAAGAGGAAGCCAAGCTTAATATGCGATTTAAAGGCTCAGAAAACCAAAGAATTATAGATGTAAAAAAATCAATAGAACAAGAAAAAATCGTACTTTTTGATTTAGAATTTTAATAGAAATATAAAAAGGAGATATAGCAAAATGAATTTCGTTTTGCTATATCTCCTTTTTATCTGTTCTTCCCACAAGATAATCCAATGACACTCCGTATAAATCCGCTATTTTTACAAGTATATCAAGCTTTGGCTCTCTTGTCATCAGCTCATAATTCTGATATGCTTTTTCAGTAATATCACAATATATAGCCACTTTTCCCTGCGTAAGGCCTTTTTCCTTGCGGCAAAGCTTTAATCTTTCTGATAATATATTTTTCATAATTCATCACCCACAATTGTTCTTGACAAATTAAGTATAATAAATTATAATTAATAATATACCAACAATTGTTAGTGCTTTGCGATGAAGGAGATAAATTATGCCAAATTATAAAGAAATGTACTTCTGCCTGTTCAAAGCAATTTCTGATTCAATTGATATCTTACAAAAAGCTCAATATGACGCCGAAGAAATTTTACTTGCCAGCAGTAAAGAAGAATATGAAAAAAGAAAAGCAGCAAGCCGAAAACGCAATAAAAATACCAATTAGCACAAATACCGTAATGGGATTATCTCCCATTACGGCATTTTAAATCTCCTCGTATCCTGCAAGCATACTTTTAAGCTGCAGCAGATTTTCATTCAAACGTGTCACATTATCGTTGAGTTCAGCATCAGAGACCTTTTCATTAATATCCATAAGATTAACAAAATCTCCGCACACATTACACAACTTATCATAAGACATAAAACATCATCCTTTCGGACAATATTTTATCCCAAAACCAACACATTAATCAATTCAAAAGTTTCTAGCATTATCGACACTTTAAAATATTTTTTGCCATTTCCAGAAGCTTTTCTTTGTTATTCAACTCCTGATTGTCGATTACTGCGGTCAAAAGTCTGTTCAGAATAAAGCGAATTTGCGAATTTTTAGCTCCTAAAGCCATAATGTCACGTCCGTTGACCGCAAGGTCCTTTAACGAAAAAGCGTCCTGTGACGCAATTACATCGCTTAATATGCCACGTATCTGCGATATTTTCAAAAGCCTCTCCTGCGTAAATTCAGGGCTTTGTGCTTTAACATCAGCCTCCTGCAACAACAGAAGCTTCCGGAAAAATTCGGGGCTGGTTTTTGACAAAAATTTGCGTACCGATTTTTCAGTAGGTTCAAACACTCTGTCGTGATATTTTATCAGCATCAGAACCTCATTTTTAGTCTTATTGTCAAGCTTTAGCCTGTTTAAAACGTTGCGTGCAAGCTCCTCGGAAAACAGAGCGTGTGAATAAAAATGCCCCACTCCGTCACTGTCCACCGTTGCAACAGACGGCTTGCCGATATCGTGCAAAAGCGCCGCATATTTAACCGACTTGTCGTTATACGCAAACTCTGCCGCCTTTATGCAATGCTCGCCAACATTGTATATGTGAAAAGGGTTATTATGCTCGCACGAAAAACACGTGTGCAGTTCAGGAATAATAACATCCAGTATCGGTACTAAAGCCTTCAGTGAGCTTGAATTCATAAGCATTTTTTCAAGCTCGGCACGGATACGCTCAGCACTGATATTATTAAGAAGATGACGATTTTTAAGCACTGCGGTATAGGTTTCAGACTCAATATCAAACTCAAGCACACCTGAAAATCTCACTGCCCGCATAATCCTCAAAGCATCCTCATTAAACCTTTTGTCAGGCTCACCAACGCATCTTATGGTGCGTGATTTTATATCGTCCACACCACCTGTATAATCCACAAGCCCCTCCTGCTCATTGTAGCCTATTGCATTCATTGTAAAGTCACGGCGTTTCACGTCTTCAAGCAGGGTTTGTGCAAAAACAACACTTTCAGGATGCCTGTTGTCAGCATAATCACTGTCAACACGAAAGGTTGTAATTTCAACAGGATTTCCGTCTGTGACAACTGTAACCGTGCCATGCTTTATGCCTGTTTCAAAGCACTTTGGAAACAGCTGTGACACCTGCTTTGGTGTAGCATTGGTTGTAATATCCCAATCCAAAGGTTCTTTATCAAGCAAAGCATCGCGGACACATCCGCCAATAAAATATGCCGAAAACCCGTTGTCTGTAAGTGTTTTTATTGTTTTATCCGCGTACTCCGGAATTAATAGTTTCAATTATAAACTCACCCAAATCCTTTGCGGCATTTGGTTTTGCAGTGTTCTTTACTGCATATTCCATCATAGGAAGCCGCCATTCATTGTTCAAAATGTGATACAAGCATTCATCAACAGGGAATGTATCGCTTACAAGCGATGCAATTCCGTTATTTAAAAAGAATTCTGCGTTTCTGTCCTCCTGACCGGGAATAGGATTCATAAGAATCATAGGCACGCCCTTTGCAAGTGCCTCAGATGAAGTAAGTCCGCCCGGCTTTGTTATAATAACATCAGATGCATCCATCATAACATCAACATTATTTACATATCCGTAATTATATATATCTTTCGCAGTGTGAAGCTCATCTATTCTCTTTCTCGCCTTGTCATTTCTGCCGCAAACAGATATAATCTGAAAATCCATATCAAGCCTGTCAAGCTGCTTAATCTGGTCAACCATATCTCCAAAGCCCATACTTCCGCTTATTATAAAAACAGTCCTTTTGTCTTTAATTCCAAGCACCTTTCGTGCCTCCTGCTTTGTAAGCGAGGTTGAAAACTTCTGATTAATCGGAATACCAAAAGGTAAAATTCCGGCACTTTTGCCAAGCTTTTTGCGTGCCTGATTTTCAAGCAGTTCACTTGCTGTAACGTAATAGTCCATTTCAGTATCTTCCCAGAACGGGTGGATAGTAAAGTCCGTAATAACACCGATAGTAGGCACCTTAAGATACGCAAATTCAGTTGCAAGCTGTGCCGCAAACACGTGTGTGCAAACAATTAAGTCAGGATTGTAGTCATAGCAATAGTTTTCGAGCTTTTTGGCAAGCAGATTTATAGTCACTCGTGAAAGGCTCATCTGCCTTTCCTTTTTCTCTGCAAGGCGATACATTTTGCCATATGCCCCCGGAGAATACTGAGTTGAAAGTAAATACCCGTGTGATACACTCTCGCCAAGTAATCTGTTTATGTATGAAAGGCAGTCTACCATCTTGCATTGAACGCCTTTGCCCTTCAAATAATCTGAAATTGCCATTCCGCACTGGTGATGTCCCTGTCCGGCAGTGATTGATAATATAAGAACCTTCATAATTATTCCTCCGAAAGTACACTTTCTATTGCGGTTGCAAGCTGATCAGGGCATGATGTAGAGCGAAATCCGCAGTTAATTCCCTTTAATCTTTTTACAACCTCACGTGCTTCCATTCCCTCAGCAAGTGCTGCAACGCCTTGTGTATTGCCGTTACAGCCGCTTGTAAATTTTATGTTTTTCACTATGCCGTCTATTATTTCAAAATTAATTTCCACAGAGCAAACTCCGCGTGGTTTAAATTTATACTTAGCCATTATAAAAACCTCTTTTCAGTATTAAAAACGTTGTGTCACACAACGTTTTTAATGTAGCTTGTTAATATACTAACTGTTTTTTCGCACGCTTTTTCAACAAATTCTTTAAAATCCATATTTGAATCGTCATCAGCCTTGTCTGAAATTGCCCGCAACACGCAAAAGTCAACATTGTTAAGATAACAAACCTGACCTATGCTTGCCCCCTCCATCTCAGTGCATATTGCACCAAAATCATTTTGAAGCTGCTTTTGCTTTGTACTGCTGTTAATAAACTGGTCGCCTGATGCTATAACTCCCTTAAATGCATTTGTGTTTTCGAGCCGGGAAGCATAGCTGTATAAGCTGTCACACATAGCCGAATTGCACGGAACATAAACATCATCCAGATTTGTGATATAACCTGGCTTGTATCCAAGCGGTGTAAGGTCAAAATCGTGCTGAACAACAGACTGTGCAACCGCAATGTCACACACGTTCATTTCAGGCAGCAAACCTCCGCCAACACCGGTATTAATTATTTTATCCGCCTTATATACAAGTATCATAGTCTGTGCTGCAATCGCAGAATTCACCTTGCCCTCATTGCATTGCGAAACAACAACAGGCTTGTTATACAAAGTACCTTCTGTAAATTTTATACCACTTATAACCTTAGTATGTGCATTTTCAAGCATTCCGCACAAGGTTACAGTTTCAACTTCCATTGCGCCTATTATTCCAAGCACCGCTTATTCTTCCTCCATTTCAATTACAACGTCCTGAGAATTTTCCTTTGGTATTGCATTATCAGATTTTCTGTTGGCTTCAGGTGCATTTGTTTTTTTAAGTATCGGACTGCAGCCCACAAAAACCAACAGACTAATTACTGTAAGTAATAATAAAATTCTTTTCATACATATCAATTCCTTTCATCAAGGCGGTATAACACTATTATACATAATAATTATACAATATATTATCAAAATAGTAAAGTGATTTCGTATTTTTTGTTGAAAATTTACAATTTATACACAGTTAATTTATAAGATGTTAAAAATCAATCGTGTTGGTTGCAAATGGCAATTTTTTATGCTAAAATGTATCCATCAACCAAATCTCATATAAAGGATGTCGGATTATGACCAGAATTAAAAAAACAACACATATTTTCAAAATGCTATGGAAGCTTGTGGTAATAGCTTTTGCCTGCACCGGAGTTTATTTACAGGCAAAGCTTGACGGCGGACTCTTTAAAACTTATGTCTTTTTATATTTTACCATTATAAGTAATATGTGCACAGCTGCAATTTTTTCTGTTATATACATCTTTCAGGCATCAGGCAAAAAACGCATACCAAAAATATTAATTACTTTAAAATATATGTTCACCTGTGCAATGACTTTAACGTTGATTGTTTCAATTTGCCTTCTTGCACCTTTCAAAACTCATGCTGATATATTTTCGTTAAGAAACTTATGTTTGCATATATTTGCACCCGCAGCCGCAGTTATTGATTTTTGGCTTTTTGATAATCCGCATAAGCTTAACATTAAAGCAAGTTTAAAAGGAGTTATTGTTCCTCTGTTTTATGTAATAATTACTTTGCTGATATCAATAAAAGGTATTACATATTCAAACGGAACAATGTTTCCATACTATTTTCTTGATTATCATTCACTGGGGTGGCTAAAAGTGATTTGGTGGATGCTTTTGATTGCAGTTATTTCACTTGTATCATCATTTATTCTGACTGCAATTAAAATAATCATAAAAAATTGCCAACATAAATAATTTTGGTTTTACATATAGACATTTTTTATTAATTAAGCTGCCATCTTGTCTCCCGTTTGAGCTGACTAAATCAGTAAGGGTTGGATGCAGCTTCTTTTTATATATACGAAACATAGCGGTTGCCGAAGAAATCCCCCTTTGTTTGCTCATATGCATTTCGGCATAACCGAAAATTTTACACAGGCACAAAAAAGGCTTGACCAAACGGTCAAGCCTTTTAAAGTTAAATATTATAAATATTTAATTACGCATTGATTGCAGAAACAACGCCTGAACCAACTGTTCTACCACCTTCACGGATAGCGAAACGTAGACCTTCTTCGATAGCGATAGGAGTGATAAGCTCAACATCCATTGTTACGTTATCGCCAGGCATACACATTTCAACACCAGCAGGAAGGCTGATAACACCTGTAACGTCAGTTGTTCTGAAATAGAACTGAGGTCTGTAGTTGTTGAAGAAAGGTGTATGACGTCCACCTTCATCCTTTGTTAATACGTAAACTTGACCCTTAAACTTTGTGTGTGGGTGAATTGAACCTGGCTT
>JAZNGX010000029.1:0-10402 GCA_045576675.1 Clostridia bacterium
ACTTGTATCAATAAGCTCCATCATCTCAATATAATCATAATCATTTTTATTAAGATTTTCTATGGTGTTATTTGCGGGAGCAACATTTACATACTTCTGGCTGAACTGCTCAAAATAAACATCCAGTATTTCATCAAGAACCGTTCGTGCAAACTCCGCACCCTCACCGCTTGTTGCGGCAAATGAAACTATAAACGTGCTGGGCTTATATATATACTCTTCACCCTCTTCAAGCTTTGCTTCCTTCTGAGCAACCTTATCAGCATCTTCAATAGGTGTTATATCAATTCTTGATATAAGACTGTCAACCGAATATATACCTGTAAGCCCCATTTTGTCAACAACTCTTGACATTACTGCAGAGGATTTAATTTCGGTTACATCAAGCTTTTCTCCGGTTGGTGCAAGACCTTTTTCCGCCTGTTCATCATTATAATGTATTACCTCTGATGCTATATATGTATTTGATGATGAAAGCTTAAAATAAATAGCATATGTTGCAAAAAGACAAAAAACGACAATGAGCGGCAAAAGCTTTTTTAAATATCTTATAATCTGAAAATTTTTCATTGTCATCCTCCTATGCCTTTTTAGGAAATTTCTTTGATATACGGCGAAGCACAAGTGTTATATATACAAATGCCGCAAACATTATAAGTGACTTAAGCTCGCTCATAAGAGAAACACCATAAATACTCACTGCTATGCATTGATTCATTTTGTGGCGTGAATACTCTCTTCCCGCAGTGATTGCCTCTTTTTCAAAGCTCTTGATACTATCATAAATCGACTCAACAAGATAATCTACCGAAGTGGAAATTTGTGTATCTTGATTATTGGATGTAATTTTATCAATAACCAGATTGTTATCCATAATTTCCTTTTCATTTGATGCTACATAATTGCTGAAATTTGTTGCCATAACAGACAGTTCATCAACACCAACCTTTGTTCTGCCCATATAGTATTTTCCTGCCTGATCCCATGTTGGTACAAGAACCACTCTTGTCATTTCCTCGCTGTACATATCGATTGCCTGATTGCATAGATTATATGATGCAAAATTTTTCTGACGGTCAAAATCAACATTTTTATTATGATATGACAATCTGTCAACATACTCATTTTTGTTTCTCACAATTCCGTTTTGCAAGATAAGCGACCTTAAATTCTGATTAATCTGAGTTTCCTTGAATTGATATACCTTGCCTGCAATAGAATTAAACGTACTTCCGTTTTCAGTTACAAAGCTTGGATTCTTTTCTGCCATTCCATACAGATAATTCAAAATTGCCTGAGCTTCCTTATCAAAATAAGATACTATATCCAGATATTCAATCTCGGTAAAATCAGGTTTTTCAGAATCAAGGCTGAAGCTATCAGTATATTTATCTATGTAATATTCCTTGTATGCCGAAGTTATAAGCTTAATAACATTTTCAGAATCAAGATGTGCAGTGTCCTTTGATGCATGATATTCCACTGCAAACTCTGTGGAAATATGGTATTGCGATTCATCTCCAACAGCACCCTGCACACAAGGATAAACCACAAGGCAGTTTTTAAGCTGTTTTAAAGTAACATCTTCAAACGCACCCTTTTTTATAGCTTTTTCCACAACCTCATCACTGATAATTTCTGCCATATTATATCTTGTGCCGTTTGAATTTAGTGCCTGCGATGCTTCTGAATAATTAAGAGAAACAATTGCATGAACAGACTTTTTAAGATCAAAATGATTAAAAATTCCGTACACCATAGTAGTAACAAAGCACAAAAGGATTATCCATACGTTAAAGTATTCTGCTGTTTTAATAATCTGTGTACGTTCTGCACGATTCACATTTTTAAAACGAATAAATATTACCACTGCTGATAACACAAACAACACACCGAAAATTAAAACAATTATTTTTTGGAATATATCAATAAACAAACCCCATCTGACACTTAAAAGAAAACTTACTATATTGTGAAGTATATCATTAAACATTGTTTATCACCATTTTCGAATTAAAATTTATTAACATCTATAACAACCAGTTCAGGTTGATTATTCAACCTGAAAATATTTGTATTTTCAAGACCGGAGCTTACAATCAAAGGCTTGCCTTGGGTATCGTATCTTCCATAAACAAAATCACCATTTCTCTCAGGAAACAAACCGCCCTCATGGGTGTATAAAGGGCCAAGTATGGGAACGCGTACAACTCCGCCGTGTGTATGACCTGAAAGCATCAAATCCCCCCAGAAATCCGGAGCAAATTCTTCAAAAATGAATGGTTCATGAACTGCTGTAATTTTAAAATTGTCAGGATTTTCATATATATAATTCGCAAAGGCTTTCTCTGAATAAGACCAGAAGGACGACGGATTAGAGGTTAAAACTCCGTATATGTCAACATTCATAGTTTTTACTCTTATTGTATCCTTTTCGTTTTTCAAAACCTTAATTCCTGCGTTTTCCAATTTTTCTTCAAAAGTATCTGGTAATTCAAGCAAAGCCATTTCATCGCGGTTGCTTTCATCAAATCCGAATTCTTTGTCAAGCTCTGTTTCATTAAGCGGAAAATCATAAATGCTTGCCACCTCATTGTTACCATACACATAGTAAGAAGGAGCTATCTTGGAAAGATTTTGTGCCAAAGAAACTGCATAATCAATATCATCACTGGCAGAATCCACAATATCACCTGTACATATTATAATATCGGGATTTAATGCAGCAATTCGTTCAACAAGAATCTGGTTGTCTTTACCATAATAGGTGCTATGCAAATCTGATACCTGAACAACTCTCACGTTGCTGTCAACCTTAATACTGCTTGTGCTATAAAATGTTTCTCTGAAATTTCTGTTACCGATATAACTGCCAAGAACTACGATAACAGCCGTTGCGATGCAAACAAATATCATACCAATAATAAAGAATTTCAAAGCCCTGATATTCTTTTTGGTTTTAGGGCTAAGTGCAGTGTATGCATTGGTTTTTGATACCTTGATTTTCTTTCCCAAGCCCATTACCGAAATAATACAGGTTATAAGAATTTCCTTACACTCTTTTTTGAACTTTTTAATCTTTTCAGTGCCGTGATAAGTAATTGTAACCTTTTTTCCAACTACGCTTTCAATCTCAAAGGTATCCGCCCACATATCATACATCTCAGCTGTTGCCAATTCTTTAAAAAGCTCTTTTACTCTTTCAGTATTTTTAATATTATCCATAACAAACATACCTTTACTTTTATTTTTGATAAAGCTCGTAGGTTGACCTCGCAACATCCTGCCAGCTATATTTGTTTAAAATAAACTCATCTGCTCCGTCACGAAGCTTTTCAACCAGCTGGCTGTCATCACACAACAGCTTTAATTTATCAGCCAAATCCTCTACATCGCCTTTTTTAAAATAAATTGCTCTATCCTCTGCCACTGATGTATTTTCGGGAATATCAGAACACAGGAGTGCGTTTTTATATGCAAGCGATTCCAAAAGGCACAAGGACATACCCTCAAGGTCAGATGGCAATACATTCAAATATGAATTTGAATATATTTCGTTTAAAGTATCACCTGACACAAAACCTGTAAATATAATATTATGATTGCCTGCCGCTTTTTCTTTCAGGCATTTAACATAATCATCAGTATCACTTGTATCTCCTGCAATGACAAGCTTTTTATCTGTGTTAATTTTGCCATAAGCATCTATAAGGTAATGAATACCTTTTTCAGCAGTAAGTCTTGAAACAACAGATATATATCCATCTTTCTTAAGACCATACTTTTCAGTTATAAGCTTTGCATCCTTTCTGTCAGGACGGCTTATTCCATTATGAATAATAGTAGTTTCACGGCCGTATGTATCTATAAAATAATCGTAAGCTGCCTGACTAAGTACAATAACCTCATCTGCATATTTAGCAAGAATCTTTTCACCAAATCTGATATACTTAGATGCAAAACCCTTACCCCATTTTTCTCTTTGCCAATCCAGACCATGAACAGTGGCTATGCACTTTTTACCAAAAAGCTTTGGAATCCAAAGTGCCGCACAGGGACCTTCAGCATGAAAATGAACAACATCATAATCACAAAACGATGCCGCTATTGCCGCAGTAAACGATGCAATCATTGCTGCAAAGCCTCTTATATTGAGCGTCCATGCATTTTTGATTTTTACACCCTTATACATTTTGTTTTGAACAGTTCCTACATATTCATTCTCAACCTTATCTGAAGAACGATTGTAACAGGTTACATGAAGCCCCATTTCAACCAGCATCGGACAAAGAGTTGTAAGAACATTTTCAATTCCTCCTCGTCTTGAAGGAACAACCTTATGCCCAATCATAGCAACTTTCATTATATTCACTCCAATTATCTGCCGGTAGCAGTAAGCATTACTATCGGTGTTTTAAGCATAATTTTTATATCATTAAGATACGTTCTTGTTTGTATGTATTCAATATCCATTTCAACCCACTGTTCAAACGGAATGTCATTTCTGTTTTTAGAAATCTGCCATGTGCAGGTAAGACCTGGAGTAACAAGAAGTCTTAATCTTTGATAATCAGTATAATATTTAACTTCTCTCGGAAGCGGAGGCCTTGGACCTACTAAAGTCATATCACCTTTTAGTACGTTAAAAAACTGCATAAGCTCATCAAGAGAAAGCTTTCGCAAAATCTTACCAACTCTTGTTATACGTGGGTCTTCCTTCATTTTAAATACAGGCCCATCCATCTCGTTCTGTTTTACAAGCGCGTCAATCATTTTATCAGCATTCGCACGCATGGTTCTGAACTTGTACATATAGAATTCTTTGCCGTGACGGCCTACTCTTATCTGCTTATAAAAAGGCCCTGCACTTTGGTCATCAATTACAATTATGATTGAAATCACAATCATTAAAGGCAAGAAAAACAACAAAATCAATGTTGCAAAAAAGATGTCAAAAAGGCGTTTTCTCTTCCAAAATGTAGAATATGATTTTTCAATAATCGCTTCCAGTTTTTCTCTTGTTCTTTCGTCAACCTTGTCTTGTTCAATATAAGGCATTACAGTACACTTCTTTCTTTTATTTTAGTTACTGAATCAAATTCTGTTTTTCTGTTTACAGACAAATAAAACTTTTCAAAAACAATATTTTTCTCCTTTATGTTGATATCCTTCATATCTGTGTATCCGGGATGCAACAAAACTTCTATGTCACCGCCGTATTTCTCTGCCATTTCAATATACCTTGGTAAAATTCTGTTTAATCTTTTTCTATCCATTTTCCCCGAAAAAAGAATTCCAAAGAAATGAGATGTTGGTATTTCATAGTTCTTTACTTTTCTTTTGTTAATTAACCAAAGTAAATTTAAAATCCATTGTTTTATAATGTTTATTGGGTTATATGTAAAGTAAAGCGAAGGCGTTTTTATATATGGCAACAATGGTTCAGCAGGAATTCTCATATACTCCAATTTAATTTTTTCGTCGCTCAAAACCTTAATCAAAGCATTAAATACTGCAGGAATCATATGCGTATGCTGATGACTGTCTATACAAAAAGGCATATCATCAGGCAAGATGCTTTTCCAGAATAAAACCTGTGCCCTGATTTCTTTGTAAAGCTGAGCTTCAAGCTCTTTGCTTTTAAGCAACCACAATTTAAACAGACCGCCAAAAGTATGTTTCAAATTGCCATTTGTTTCAGAAATCAAACTAATTTCATCAGCATTTGCCATACACTTTCCTTCAACCAGATTCAAATGAAGAGAAATTCTTATATCCTTATTTACAGAAATTTCAGTTAAATCAACTATGTCAAAATTAGGAAATACACTTACCTTATTAAGCACACCTTCATCGATACATTGCTGTATATGGTCAGATGCACTGTTACAAATGCCGTAATCGTCAGCACAAAAATATATCACTTATTTTTCACCCTCTGCACCAAGCTTAATTACTATTATATCATCCACGATTGCAACGCAATCCTTTAAAGGCCATATATCCATAGATTTTATATCATCTCTTTTGATTATACTTGCCTTTTCTTCACCGCTTACAAATTCATACTCCTTTCCGCAGTAATCATTGAGGGCACTGCATAACACACTCTGCCCCACAGTTTCATCATCTGCACGAATTATGTATCCATCAGTTATTCCTGTTATATCAGGTGTCAGGTTAACACTATAGGTCTCGCTGTCGGCAAGTGCACCTACAACGAGAATTCTGTTGCACTTATCTGTACCGTCTGTCTGCTCGATGCGGTCTGCAAGTCGAACCAACACACCATAGGATTTTTCATAAGCAATTTGTGCCTTATGATAGCTTACGTTTGATATAACAATCTGATTTGCAATAATTACAACGGTTGTTATGAATACTATCCAGCACTTGATGGCATTATATTTTTCTCTTGTTTCTCTTTCGTAAATTATAATAAAAAACAAGTAAAAAACAAAATACCCCATAAGCATCAGGTTGTGGTAATCAACACCCGCATTGACAAAAGCAAGCGCTCCCGCCCCAATTATAAGCATAATACCCAAAACAACAATCATAATAATGTTTACTGGATTTTCGTAAATCTTATTCTTCACAATGCATTTTAGATAATAAACAAAAGTAAAAACTAAAACAAATGCATTAAGTGCAACATATACATTTACGCCATCTGTTACATCAAAGAAACATTTTATAAATGTTTCCTTAACAACATAAAGCGAAGCATACAAATCAATATTTGACAATGAGGCTGTTGAGCCAACGCCTTGATAATCAAGCAATTCTACAGACATAATACTAAGAATAATTTTAAGAGTAATACTATATAATGCAACACCCAAAATTCCTGACAAAAGCATAAACACACTCTTTTTTAAAACTGCTTTAAAAGACACTTTATTAAAAACCATCTCGTCTGTCAGGTGAAGCAAAATAAGCATTATTGTTACAGTTATATATGCCTGATAAATACCGGTTGATAAAGAAATCAGCACAGCAGCCATAAGATAATTCGGCTTTTGCTTTGTCATAAACAATGCAGCTAATACTGAGAGAAAAAACGCAATACTGTAACCGTCCGCAACATAATTGTACATCATAACCGAAGTGACAACAGGAAACGACACTATAGCCGCACCTATTAAGCTTGCAGTAATTTTTTTCTGTACATTAAACATCTTACAAATACATACTGCTCCAAAAGCGTGAAACAAAACAGCAATTATACCATTTAAAAACGGCAGGTCATAAAACGAACTGAATGAACAAGCAACAGGCAAAAACCATCTGCCAAGACCTATCATATTCTGAGAATCGTATCTGAAAACAAGTGAATCCCAATTTGGAAGCCAGTTTGTCATTTTGTAAATATGTGCAAAAAGCCCTGCCATAATCGCAGCAAAAAAACAAGCCTTCCACTGAGGCATAATATATGTATTAAGTTTTTTTAATACTTTTTCAGGCACAATTACCACTCCAGCCACTTGAATTTATGCAAAAACTTCCCATACAATTTATCATATAGTTTTACGCCTACAATACGTTTTACAAACAAAGTTCTTTTTGCAGATTTCGATGTCCACGATGCGCAAAAATGATGTATTGAATAAGTGTTATCAGTTATTTTTTTCTTTCCTGTGTAATACTTAATAGGACAAAGATAATCCTCTGGAAGAAAACGAATCCCCATAAAAATCTGTTCTTTATTGTCCAAATCCAGACCAAGCTTAACCATAGTTTCAGTATTTCTGTCAGGGCATGGGGTCATATCATAGCTTCCGTCAGGACGGATAAAAGATATATCGTCATAATCTGCAAGCAATGCACCCACCAGCTCGTTTCCCTTTTCGCAGGCAAAGCCAAGCCCTGTTGAAACGACTCCATTATCATCAAAACCCATATAACCGTTTTCTTCAATAAGGTTATCAAGCGGTTTTATAAGCTCAACATCCGTGTCAAGATAAATGCCGCCGTCGTTATACAATACCTTTAGTCTTACGTAATCACTGACAAAAGCCCATTTGCCTGCATCATACGCCTCTTTTGCATATCTGTTTTCAGACACATCAAAGTTTTCTTCATTCCAACAAACTATTTTGTAATCAGGGCAGTATCTTTTCCAGCTGTTTATACATTTTTCTGCAAGTGCAGGCATTTTACCATTCCCAAACCAGCAATAGTGAATTACTTTTGGAATACTCATTAATTCTTATTCCCCCTGTATAATTCGATAATAGTTTTAAAAGCACTTCTGTTAAACACAAAATTAACAAGCAAATATAATGCTGCAATCCAGACAGAATGCACAATTCCATTAAGCAGCAGCTTAAAAAAAGAAACATTACTGAAGGAATCAACAAAAAACACTGCCATAACAAAAGCAAAAACTAAACTATTTACAATCAATATTTTATATGTACAAAACTGACTTCTGTTTAAAACCTTTTTGTTAGAATAATAAACAGTAACTATTCCGCGATAAACAAGTGCCGCAATTGTACCCAAAATTGCTCCGCAAATTCCCATATATAAAATTGCAACAATAGATACTGTTATATTTATAACCATTTCCAAAATCGCATACAAACGGGTTTTTTCAAAATCTCCCGAATATTCTATAACACCATTCGCAGGCAGCTTACAATTTGCAATTAAATTCATTATTACAAAAAGTAACAGAAGAAACATATTTGTATACTGAGCGTCGTTTATTCCGCTTGTGTATATCTGAATCAACGGCAATAAAAACACTGCCATAAGCGTATAAATTATGTATGTTACCATTACATAAAATGCTTCATACACGTTAAATACCTTGTCAAACTTTTTCCTATCTGTATGAAACATCTGACCCAAGGCAAATGTAAAAGACGAAACTAAACTTGTTATAAAATTCTGCACCTGCGAAAAGAAAATATTATATATAGCATAAATGCTTACCGCCTTAAAATCACACAGGACAGAAATAAGCAATACATCAGTATTATTAAATACCATACCTGAAAGCTGATGCATCAAAACCGAATTCTTTTGCGAAATTGCCTCAAAATCAGGTTTTGCTTTAAAATCAAGCCATTTATATCTGCTTTTAGCATAAAAATACAAATACCCAAGCTGAACAAGTGCAATTATGCAATATACAAGCTGAATAAGGATAAGGCTATCTGTTAAAATCAAAACGAGAATCTTGCCAACATTCGATGCAAGCTGTAATGCAGTTTCGGCATTATTTATCACATACTTTCTGCCATCAACCTCCATAAGAATTCTATATTTTGCCTGAACAAAATAGCTGAACAATGATGGTATTGCATTTAGTATTACTAAAAAAAACAAAACATTGCTGTTTATAGAGGTTGGTATCAGATAAGCGTATACAACTGCAATAACAAGCACAATAGCTGAATATATTACGCCTGTTTTTTTATAATAAGAGTTTGTTGCAGATAATACTGCACTTGCACTCCCGTAATCCTTTTCACCAATCTTTTTATATAGTGCCTGAGTTGTAGCAAGTCCGACGCCCGCCTCCAAAAGACCCATATATGTAAAAATCTGTTTTATGCTTGACAGTACGCCATTGACTTCAGACCCGAAATTTTCAAGATATAATCTTGGCAAAAGAAAACTCAGCGATATCAGCACTAACTGGTATACGAGCGAAGATATCAAATTGTTTTTTATTCTCGAATCCTTATCAGCCAACACGCCACCTCCTTAAACCAACAAAAACCGCAATGATTTTAAGCGGCAATCATACACAGTTACAAATATAACCATCTGTAGCATTCTCTTTATTAATTATTTTTCCGGGATTTCCTATAACGACACTATGGTCAGGCACATCAAAATTAACATAGGCAAGTGGTGCAATAAGTACATCGCTACCTATTTTAACATTTCCAACTATAACGGCATTTGTTCCTATCCAGCAATTGTCAGAAATTTCAGGTGCTCCTTTCCTTTTTCCGCGATTTTCCGTACCTATAGTAACACCTGTGCCAATATTTATATTCTTGCCTAAAACTGCATCAGGGTGAATTATAACACGTCCAAGATGCCCTATATAAAATCCTTCACCAATGCTTGTTCTTGCCGGTATCTGAATCTTTGTTCTGTTTGACAGGCGCATAAGCCTTAACATATAAAAAAGCTTTAGCGGCAGAAATTTACATACATTTGCTTTTCTGAACACGGACAGATATTTAATTTCAAGAGGACGGAAAATCTTTTTTAAAAAAGGTTCTCCACTTTCACCATAATACCTGTATAGGTCTTTTTTAAAAACACTGTTCATAGTTATTTCACACTCGTTTTTCTTTCAAGAAATACTTTTCTCGTTATAAAATTATAAACCGGAACAATTACCATAGCAATAAATTTTACTATTAAATAACAC
>JAZNGX010000030.1:0-3918 GCA_045576675.1 Clostridia bacterium
GGCTACGATCCGACTTATTGATGCAGGAGTGGTTGAAGCTGTAAGCGTTTGTACATATAATTCAACTCATGCTGAATGTACAATATATTCATTAGAGCATGGTGTACACGTATTACTGGAAAAGCCAATGTGTGTTACAACAGAAGAAGCTGTTGCAATTTGTAAAGCAGAGAAGAAGAGCGGCAAAATTGTTTCAGTTGGCTTCCAGCCGCGATTTGATGACAATATGAAAATGGTCAAAGATATCGTTCAAAGCGGTGTTCTCGGCAAAATCTATTATATTCAGACTGGTGGTGGTCGCCGTCATGGTATACCAACACCTTTTGGTACAACTTTTATTGAAGCAGACAAGGGTGCTATTGGTGCTTTAGGTGACATTGGATGTTATTCATTAGATATGGTGCTTAACGCTTTAGGATATCCGAAGCCATTAACAGTTACCGGTATTGTAACTGATTATTTTGGAAAAGATCCTGATTACTTTAAGAGTGAAGGCAAACCTGAAGAATACGCTGATATATTCGGTGTTGATGATTTTGGTGCTGCCTTTATAAGACTTGAGGGCGGAATTATTCTTGACTTCAGAATAGCTTGGGCTATGCATCTCGACACTCCCGGAGATACAATTATTATGGGTGACAAGGGTAGCTTAAGAATTCCTTCAACAGAATGCTGGAACGGCTCTATTGGTGGACCATTAAAGCTTTATCAGAGAATAGCTGGCAAAGATGTTGAAACGGAATTTGCAATGCTTCCGCCTGTGGATTGCTTCTATTTAAAGATTCGTTCATTCTTAGACGCTGTTAAAAACGGTGGTACAGCACCAATTCCAACAAGTGAAATAATTTACAATCAGGCTATTATTGATGGTATTAATCGTTCAAGCAAGGAAGGTCGCGAAGTTACTATAGAAATTCCAGAAATATAAGGAGATGTTTTTATGAAATTAGGCGTATTTAATCCGGTACTGAATAGTATGCCATTTAAAGAAATGGTAGAATATCTTTCAAGTCTTGGTGTTCAGCAGCTTGAAATGGGTGCAGGTGGTTCGCCGGGCAAAGCTCACTTTGACCCTGAGGTTTTACTTAAAGATGATGCTAAAATCGAGGAAATAAAAAAGATTCTTGCTGATAATAATATGTCAATCGCAGCAATCAGTGCTCACGGTAATCCTGTTCATCCAAACAAAGAGATTGCTAAGAAAGATCATGATGAGTTTAATAATGCAGTCCTGCTTGCTGAAAAGCTTGGTGTTGACACTATTGTAGGTTTTTCAGGATGTCCTGGTGACAGTGAAACAAGTCAGAAGCCTAATTGGGTAACCTGTTCATGGCCAAACGATTATACTGAAATACTTGAATGGCAATGGAATGAAGTTCTGATTCCGTACTGGAAAGAAGAAGCAGAATTCTGCAAAGCTCACGGTATTAAAAAGATTGCATTTGAAATGCATCCCGGTTTTTGTGTTTATAATACTGCATCTGTATTAAAGCTACGTGCAGCAGTTGGAGATATAATTGGAGCAAATGTTGACCCAAGTCACCTTTTCTGGCAGGGTATGGATCCCGTTGTTGTTATTAAAGAGCTTGCAAAACACAATGCAATATATCATTTTCATGCAAAAGATACAAAGATTGATGTACAAAACACTGCTACAAATGGTGTTTTATCAACAGGTCACTATGGTAATATGCTGGAACGTTCATGGTCTTTCAGAACAGTTGGTTATGGTCATGGAAAAGAGGTTTGGAATGATATAATCAGCACACTTACCAAGGTTGGATATGATGGTGTTATCAGTATAGAACACGAGGATGCTCTTATGTCACCAAAAGAAGGTCTTGAAAAAGCAATCAGCTTTTTAAAAGAAGTAATAATATTTGAAAAACCAGCAGGAATGTGGTGGGTATAATGGTACATAAGCTTGGAATCATTGGTTTTGGAGGTATGGCTCATCACCACAAAACTGAATTACACGACAAAAAATTTGATAGGGTAAAAATTCATGGTATATATGATATTGACCCTAAAAAGCTTGATGAAGCTGAAGGATATGGATTTAAAGCATATCCTTCAAAAGAAGAACTATTTGCTGATAACGAGATTGATATGGTACTTATCGCCACAACGAACGAAGTACATAAATCTCTGGCAATTGAAGCTATGGCTTCCGGAAAGCACGTTATTGTTGAAAAGCCTGTTACTGTTTCGAGTAAAGAACTTGAAGAAATAATTGAAGCATCAAAAAAATATGGTAAGGTGTTTACTATAGACCAAAACAGACGTACTAATAAAGATTTTGTTCTTATGCGTAGATGTGTTGAACAGGGTATGATTGGCGAACCTTATGTTATTGAATCCCGTGTTGAAGGCTCAAGAGGAATGCCTACAGGATGGCGAACAATTAAAAGTCTTGGTGGAGGTATGATGCTTGACTGGGGTGTTCATCTTATTGACCAGATTATGTATATGGTTAATGAAAAGGTAGTTAATGTATATTGCAAAATGTTCAGTATTGACTATCCTGAGGTTGACGATAATTTCCGCCTTACAATGACATTTGAAAGCGGTCTTGTGGCTCATATAGAGGTTTCTACAAACAACTATATAACTCATCCTAGATGGTATGTTCTTGGTAAAGAAGGAACATTGCAGATTGATGACTGGAACTGCGATGGCAAAATTGTCAGATGCATAGATAAAGAAAACGTTTGGGAAGAAGAAATAGTATATACAAAAGCTGGTCCCACAAAAACGATGGCTCCAAGAAATGCAAATTCTATTGAAACAATAACAATTTCTGAGCCAACAGATGTGATGGATAACTTACGACCTGTGTACAATCAGTTTTGTGATGCAATAGAGGAGGTAGCTCCGCTTACGATTAAACCTGAACAGGCATTAAGAGTTATGAAAGTTATGGAAGCAGCATTTGAGTCAAATAAATCAGGCGATACAATTAAAACTGTAATATAAAAAGTAATTAATTATATAGCTAGAAAGGCTTTGGTGATTTGAATGAAAAATTTTAAAATAGGTGTTCAGTTATATTCAATCCGTGACAACATGGAAAAAAATATGGATGAAACACTCAAACAAGTTAAAGAAATGGGTTATGATTACGTAGAATTTGCAGGCTACTATGGTCACAGTGCTGAAGAAGTTAAGGCTATACTTGATAAGTATGATTTAAAATGTATTTCAGTACATCAGGTTCATTCAGTTTTCCTTGAAAATGGAGAAAAAGAAGCTGAATTTCTAAAAAAATTAGGTGTTAAGTACTGCGTGATTCCTTGGATGGAAGCTTCAACATTTGATTCAGCAGAAACTTTTGATAAATTTGTTGATGAAATTAAATTTGTTTCAGAATTACTAAAAAAATATGACATTCAGCTTGGTTACCATAATCATGATTTTGAGTTTGGTATGAGAGATGGTCAGTATCATCTTGATAGATTATATAACACATTACCTGCCGATGTTCTTACAACAGAAATTGATACCTGTTGGGTACACTATGCAGGCCACAATCCATCAGAATATCTGAAAAAATATAAAGGCAGAGCAGATATAGTTCATCTTAAGGATTTTGATTGCAAAAATCTTGGAGCAGGTTCCGTGTATGCATTAGTTGATGAAAAAGGTAATGCTGAAGGTGGCGAAAGCAATGATGATAAAGGCTTTGAATTCAGACCTGTAGGCTATGGTAGACAAAATGTTATCGAAATTTTAGAAGCTGCTGAGTATGTTGGTGCTGAATATGTTATTGTTGAACAAGACCAGCATTATGATGCAGACCCGATGGAAAACATCAAAAAAAGCAGAGAATATTTAAGAACTCTTGGACAGTAATAAAAATAAGGGGCTGTCTCACTAAAAATGAGGCAGTCCTAAATTTTTGCACACAAAAAGCCGCTG
>JAZNGX010000031.1:0-2682 GCA_045576675.1 Clostridia bacterium
CAATATGGTATAAAAGTTATCAGAATATCAAATTTAGATGTCTTGAAAAATTTTGAGGGAGTATGTCAGTATATTGATAATGTGGTCAAACAATCCCTCAGTCAGCTACGCTGACAGCTCCCGTCTTGCCTCCTTTGATGCGTAGCATTAAGGGAGGGGGACCACCGAAGGTGGTGGAGGGATAAGGCGACCTTACTTTTTACGGCAAGAATCAATCCCTCAGTCAGCTTCGCTGACAGCTCCCTTTACACAAGGGAGCCTCAAGGGAGCCTTTGGTGCTTGGCATCTAGATTATACAGTCTTTATATGCGGTGCATAGCACCGCAGCGATATGAATTCTTGCGAATTCTCGATATGTGCTTCGCACTCGATATGCCTGACGGCTCGATATGTTGCTGACGCAACGAGAATTCATATCATATCGAGTTTGACCGAAGGGAAAACATATCGATTTTACGAAGCAAAAATATCGAGCAAACTTTAGTTTGCATATCGACAAAAATTTTGTCCCTAACTTGACAAAATCATAGAATAGATTTAACAGGAGCTTAACTTGATTTGGAGGAAAATATGAACGTAAAAGAATTTTATACATATTTATATAGCTTGTTAGAAAATGTCACACCGCTTAATGTGGATTGCGGAAATTTATGCAAGGGTGCGTGCTGCGAGGGAGACGGAGAAACAGGAATGTATCTGTTCCCATACGAAGAGGTTATGTATGACGGAAGTGAAAGCTGGCTTAAAATATATGACAGTGATTTTATTTTCAAAGGCAAGCCGGTGAAAATTGCCATTTGCAACGGCACGTGTGACAGGAATAAAAGACCGCTTTCGTGCAGAATTTTTCCGTTGTTTACAAACAAACACAACAAGCTTGTTTACGATAAAAGAGGAAAGGGACTTTGTCCGCTTGTTACGGCAAAAATCCCTTTTACGCAATTTGACCCCGATTTTATCGGGAATGTAAAACGTGTTTTTAACGCACTTGATAAATTTTCATTAACAAGGTCATATGTTAAAGAAACGCAAAAAATTATTGATGAGTATGACCTGTTTTAATAACAGCTGTCAAATATTTCTTTGATTTTTTCATAATCTAAATCTATGTAGCTTTTTACTGTTCGTTGCTTGCCGAAGGTGCATAAGTCTGCAAGAATTGCTGTGCTTTCCTTCGGTATGCCGAACTCTTTTAATTTAAGCGGCATTTTGATTAATCTGAAAAAATCCTCCATTTTTTCTATGCCGGAAATTGCGGCTTTTAAATCATCATTTTCGTTAACATCCCATACCCTCCTTGCAAACTGTGCAAATCGGGATGGGTTTTCTTTATATACATATCTCATCCACGCAGGGAACAGAACAGCCAGTCCTGCTCCGTGGGAGATATGGTCGTATTCTCCGCTTAATGCGTGTTCAAGCTGATGTACTGCAAGGGCACTTATTCTTCCGCAGTCTGTAAGTCCGTTGTGTGACAGGCTTGAAGCCCACATTGCTGTTGCACGTGCCTCATAATCATAAGGCTTGTCAGCAAGGATTGTACCTGCTGATATTACTGCTTTTAAAAGGCTTTCGGCAAGCCTGTCTGTTAAATCAACAGGTGGGCATACAGTGAAATATCGCTCCATAGTATGTGCCATAATGTCAACAATTCCGCAGGCAGTCTGATATGGACTTACAGTATATGTAAGCTCAGGATTTAATATTGCGAATTTGCATCTGTTGAACTCACTGTTATAGCCGCGTTTCATATTTGTTTCTGAATTTGTAATTACTGCAGACGAGCTCATTTCGCTTCCTGCGGCAGATATGGTAAGTATGCATCCGACAGGCAAGGCGTTTTCAGGCTCACGCACGTGGGTTGAAAAATCCCACACATCAAAGTCACATACTGCACCAACGGCAGTAACCTTTGCGGCATCTATAACACTGCCGCCGCCTGCGGCTAAAATAAGCTCAACCTTTTGTTCTTTTGCAACCTTAACGGCTTCACGAACAAAGGATAGCTTAGGGTTGGGTTCAACACCGCCGAATTCCACAACCTCAATTCCGTTTTGGGTAAGAGCTTTCATAATTTCGTCGTAAAGCCCTGTTTTTTTAATGCTTCCCTGACCATATTGAAGCATTATTCTTTTGTATCCGTAGCTTTTTATTATTTCGCCAACGTCTTTGTGACGTCCTTTGCCAAAAAAGATTTTCGTCGGGGTGTTATAAATAAAATCAAGCATTGTTTTTTACTCCTTAACAAATTTTTCGGGACATAGTCCTGATGAAATAAAATAATATACATTCAGCTCATACGTTTCTGAATCCACGTCCGATAATTTCACTGCTGGTTGTAACAATAATGAAAGATGATGGGTCAATTTCTTTGATTTTCTTTTTCAGTTTTATTGCTTCTATTCGTTTGCATACTGTATGAATCATTACCCTTTGCTCTTTTGTAAACTCGCCAACTACATTGCTGACAGTTGCTCCATGATGAAGTGTTTTTATAATGTATTGCGATATTTCTTCGCGTTTTGTAGTTATTACAATAAAATATTTACAAGTGTTTAAGCTTTCGATAACACTGTCTACCAGAAAAGCCTTTGAAAACAATCCGAGCATTGAAAATAGTCCTGCTTGTATGTTGAAAACAAAAAACGAACTCGCGGCAACAACAAAATCAACAGTAAGTAA
>JAZNGX010000032.1:0-16598 GCA_045576675.1 Clostridia bacterium
TTTCTTGCCTTGTTTGCACTCTTTGCAAGACCGATAGCACCTTCAGCAGCAGCAAATGATTCGTGACCTGCAAGGAACGCGAAGCACTTTGTTTCTTCTCTTAAAAGCATAGCCCCTAAGTTACCGTGACCGATACCAACCTTTCTGTCATCAGCAACTGAACCCGGGATACAGAATGACTGTAAACCAAGACCGATTTTTTCAGCAGCATCAGCAGCCTTTGTAACACCGTCTTTAATAGCGATTGCAGCACCTACAATGTAAGCCCAGCAAGCGTTTTCAAAGCATATTGGCTGAATACCCTTTACAAGATTATATACATCAATACCCTTATCATCGCAAATTTTCTTTGCTTCTTCCAATGAAGAGATGCCGTGTTTAGCAAGCTCAGCATTGATTTGGTCAATTCTTCTTTCGTAACTTTCAAATAAAGCCATTTCTTTGTCCTCCTTTACAAAATTATTCGTGTCTTGGATCTAAAAGCTTAGCAGCATCGTCTACACGACCATACTGACCGCTTGCTTTTTCCAAAGCCTCGTTTGCATCCATACCTTTTGCAATCATTTCCATCATTTTGCCAAGGTGAACAAACTTGTAACCTATAATCTGGTCATTATCATCAACAGCAATTTTTGTTATATAACCTTCAGCAAGTTCTAAGTATCTTGGGCCTTTTGCAAGTGTAGCATAGGTTGTACCAACCTGGCTTCTCAAGCCTTTACCCAAGTCCTCAAGACCTGCACCAACAGGAAGACCATCTTCTGAGAAAGCAGTCTGTGTACGTCCGTAAACAATCTGAAGGAACAATTCTCTCATAGCTGTGTTTATAGCATCACAAACAAGGTCTGTGTTTAATGCTTCAAGAATAGTTTTACCAACAAGGATTTCTGATGCCATAGCAGCAGAATGAGTCATACCTGAGCATCCAACAGTTTCAACCAAAGCCTCCTGAATAACGCCTTCTTTAACGTTTAAAGTAAGCTTACATGTACCCTGCTGAGGAGCACACCAGCCGATACCGTGTGTCAAACCTGAAATTTCTTTAATTTCTTTAACCTGAGTCCATTTACCCTCCTGAGGGATAGGTGCAGGACCATGATATGTACCTTTAGCCAAAGGACACATCTGCTCTACTTCATGTGAGTAAATCATATTGTTTCTCCTTTCAATTTATGTATAATTTAAATACTACATATAATCACAAAGTATATTGTATAAAATTTTTGTACAAATGTCAATTATTTTGTCAATTTTTTGTCAAACTGCTCAATATTTTGTCAAAACATCCTCAACAATTTAGAATAAAAATCTATCGGGTGGCGGTCAAATACCAAGACGCCGCCAAAATACCCTTTTTTTATTTTACCTGCTTTGATACCAAGCATTTCTGCAGGATTTGAGGTTATCATCTTCAAAGCCTCATTATATGGTATGCCTTTCCTTGCGGCAAGCTGTGCATAAAGCAGAAGATAGTCGCAGGGAGTTTCAGGATGGTCAGATGTTATTGCAATTTTTGCACCGCTTTCGTACTGACTTAATAGCCTCTCGTAAGACAGGTTTTTCATTTCATCCTTGGATATATCAGTAAGCATCGGCCCTGCAAAAATATTGCCGCCCACCGCATCCGTTCCGTGAACCAGAACAGCGTTATCAAATTGCTTCAGGCTATGCGAATGTATGTGAACAGGCAAAGTGCTTTCTTTTGCGGCATTAGTAACAAGCTGCATTACCTCTTCTTCTGTTATGTCAAATTCACTCTGAGGATTTTCACCTGTTGAAAGCTTTAACGCCGCATCCTTTTTTATAACCTTACCGTCACACGTGCTTACCACCGAAACAATTCCGCCGACAGGGCATCTGCTTGTGGGGCTTACAGCAACAGTTGTAACTCCGCTTTTATATGCACGCTCAAAATATATATCATTAAAATCCACATCATCAACAGCATAGTAATCTTTGTTTACAGGGATATCAAACCCACGCCCGACATTCATCCCGATATGCGTATGTGCATCAATAAACCCAGGCACTGCATACCCACCTAAAGCATCGTAGGTTGTGCCGCACGGCACATTGTCCATCGTTCCGATATCAACTATTATTCCGTTTTCGACCTGAACAAAACCGTTGTTTATTACGGCTCCGTCCATTGTAAGCACAGTAGCATTAATTACAATCATAAAACAAATACTCCTGAACAGGCTCACGCATAAACATAGGCTTATAGTTATCACTTCTAAGCATTGTTACTGTACCCTCCGGCAGAGTAACAGTAAACTTTGAGCCAACATTAAGTGTGCTTTCTATATTTAAACTTCCTTCAAGCTTTTTAACAACCTCGTAAACAAGATTAAGCCCAAGCCCGTTTCCTTTTACAAGGGAGGAATCTGCATTTGTTGCTCTGTAATGACAGCTTGTTACCATCTCAATTTCTTCAGACGGAATACCTATTCCGTTATCCTCTACGCAAAAAGCGTATCCGTTTTTGTTTTGCTTAACAGTAAGACTTATCTTCTTTTCATCTTTGTTATTATATTTGATTGCGTTGCCGACAAGATTGTTTATAATAGTCAGCAGCATACCGTAATCACAAACAAATTCATCTTTTTTAACATCTATTTTATACTCAAAATTTATTTCATTCTTTTTTAAAAGAGGAGTAACCCATTCAACATACTCAGCAATAAACTCACTTATCGGGCATACAGAATAGTTAACCTTTACTTCATACCCTTTATAATTCACAATTTCGTGCAAGGTATCCATTGAACGCCTTATATACTGACAGCTTTTATCAAGCAAGGCGATAATCCTTAAAACATCGGGGTCATTGATATGTTCTTTAACCGCATCAGAAGCCATCGCAATATTGTGTGCATACACACTCATATCGTGAACAACTCTTTTTATATTCAAATCATTCATTATTTTTTCATCTCCTTTAATATATTTTATCATTAAATATTGAAATTTGCAATGAAATTTAGTATAATATATTTAATACAATCTGGAGGTAACAATTATGAAGAGATTTATTTCAATTATTTTGACACTGGCAATGTGCATTTGCCCTATTCTTTCATATGCAGACGAGCTTGAAGCAGAGGTTGTAAAAACAGAAAAAGATTCCTTTGTTTTAAAGCTTTCGCTAATATCAGGCCCCACGATTAAGCTTAACGGCGAGAAGGTTGAATTAGAGCCTGCAGCATACACAGAAGGCGACAATATTTACGCACCTATGAGTGGCTTGCTTAAAGGCTTTGGTCACGTTGTAACCTACGACTCTGTTTCAAACACTGCCATAGGAATAGATTTCGGCTTAACAAGCTACATTGCAATAAGAATAGGCAGCAATGTATATACATACAGCGGCAAAAACTATGATTATAATGCAGCTCCAGTTTTAAAGGACGGCACAGTTTTTGTTCCAATTAGAATAATTTATGAAATGCTGGGCTATGATGTAAGTTATGACGAAGCATCAGATACAGTAAATGTTACAGCAAAGAAATAATGTGAAGATGATTTATTGCACCGCTGAGTTTTGTGCCTTACAGGCACAAAACAGCGATGTGCATACCCCAACGTAACGCCTTATCCGCCCACGATAAGAAACGTTTACTTTTTAATTACTATTTGTGGGCAGAAAGGCTATGGGAATTTTTATGAAAGTTGAGAAAATCGCTAAGCCGATTTCGAAAAACAGCTTGTATTACAGAAGCGGACTGTATCTTTATAAAAAGTACGCAGCTTTGTCTTTGCTTCTTTTGCCGGTTATAATTTATTACATAATTTTTCATTATGTTCCTATGTATGGAGTAATCATTGCTTTTAAAAGGTACAGCTTCTCAAAAGGAATATTTGGAAGTCCGTGGGCAGGCATTGAAAATTTTCAACGTATGTTTCAGTCTTATAGCTTTTTTGAGGTTTTCAGAAATACTATTGTTATAAGCTTGTATAAATTGATAACGGGATTTCCTGCGCCTATTATTTTTGCGATTTTACTTAATGAGTTAAAAAATGCAAAATTTAAAAAGGTTGTGCAGACGGTCAGCTATCTTCCGCACTTTTTGTCCTGGGTTGTTTTAGGTGGTATGTTTATGCAGCTTTTATCACTTGGCGGACCTATCAACCTGATGCTTTCAAAGCTTGGTATTGAACCAATATATTTTTTGGGTGATACTGATTATTTCAGGGGAGTGCTTGTTGTAACTTCGCTATGGAAAGGCGTTGGTTGGGGAAGCATAATTTATCTTGCTGCACTTACCGGTATTGACCCTCAGCTTTACGAGGCTGCGAAAATTGACGGTGCAGGAAAGTTAAAGCAAATCTTGCATGTAACTCTGCCGGCACTCGTGCCTGTAATTACAATTATGTTTATATTTAACATTGGTTCGATTATAAATGATGACTTTGATCAGATTTTTAATCTTTATAATGAGGCTGTATATTCTGTAGGTGACGTTATAAGCACATATAATTACAGAGTTGGTCTTTTAAACAGTGAATATTCATATTCGACAGCAGTGGGGTTGTTTAAGAATGTAATTTCAATAACGTTGATATTGCTTACAAATTTCCTTTCTAAAAAGTACAATGAGTATGGTATTTGGTAGGTGACAGATTATGGTATATGATATTAAATTTACTAAAGGTTCGCCGTTAATTAAAAATCATTTAATGCTTGGCGGCGATAATAGCAAAGAAATAATTGAAGTTTCAAATAAATATATTATAAGAAATGGCAAACCATGGTTTCCAATGATGGGCGAGTATCATTATTCAAGAGCAAATAAAAGTGAATGGAGAACCGAGCTTTTGAAAATGAAGGCAGGCGGAATCAGTATTGTTGCTTCGTATGTTATTTGGATACATCACGAGGAGCTTGAAGGAGAATATAAATTCTCAGATAACTGTGATATACGTGAATTTGTTAAGACGTGTTATGATTGTGGATTACACGTGTTGTTAAGAATCGGACCATGGGTTCACGGTGAAGTTAAATATGGCGGATTTCCCGAATGGCTTGTTAAAAAAGGCATACCATTAAGATGTAATAATCCCGAATATTTAAGCTATTGCAAAAAATGGTACGGTGAGCTCGCAAATCAGCTTGAAGGTCTGATGTTTAAAGACGGAAATAGTTTGCTTGGGGTTCAGATTGAAAATGAGCTTCAGCGTGATGCACAGCATCTTGAAACATTGCTTGGTATTGCTAAAGGGGTCGGTTTTGATGCACCGTTGTATACTGCTACGGCGTGGGGTATCCCTACAGATGCAGATTTGCCCGAAAAGATATTTTTACCAGTGTTTGGTGCATATACTGAGCGTCCGTGGGCGGGGCATATAAACAAGTGTGAACCTGTTAAACATTATTTCTTTTCAGAAGTGCGTAATGACCATACAATTGGTGCTGACCTTATACCATCAGTTGAAAGTGGTTACGGAAATATTGATTATTCGATGTATCCTTATGCAACCTGCGAAATGGGTGGTGGAATACAAAATACATATATAAGACGTGGTGTGCTTGATGAATATGAAATTCCGTCGCTGACGGTTACAAAAATAGGTTGTGGTAATTGTCTTAGTGGTTACTATGTTTATCACGGAGGTAGAAATCCGGTCGGTAAAACAGGTACATTGCAGGAAAGCAGAAAAAGCGGATATCCAAACGATTTGCCTGCAATAGATTATAGCTATCAGGGTGCAATCGGAGCGTGGGGAACACCAAATATCCATTATGGTGGAATAAGAGTGTGTTCGATGTTTTTGGAACATTTTGGGGATTTGCTTGCTGATTGCGACCCGGTTTTCCCTGATAATAAAATAACATCTGTCAGCGATTGCGAAACCTTAAGATATTGTAACAGAGACAATGACGGAAGAGGGTTTATATTTATTAATAATTATTCACGGTGTTATCCGTTAAAAAACCACACTGACGTAAGATTTAAAATAGGCGAAAGGATATTCCCTGAATTTGGTATAAAAGTAGATGACTGTGATTATGGGATTTTGCCATACAATCTGCCTGTTGGAAATGTTATTATCAGCTTTGCAACTGTTCAACCGCTTTGTATTAATGATAACACTTGGTTTTTCTTTAAGGCGTTTGATAAGGATTATATTTATCTTGATAAAACAACAGTTGATACAGTTGACGGAAATTTTAGTATTATTGAAAAAGATGATATGCTAGTGCTTTCTGAAATTAAAAGCACAATAAAAATTATCGACAAAACAGGGAAAATTATAAAACTAAATGTTGTCACAAAAGAACAGGCAAAGCATATAAGCATACATAATAACAAGGTGTTTTTAAGCAAGTGTGAGTTGTATAGTGACAGCGATATGGTATATGCTTATGATACAAACTGCGAAAATTTTGATATAAGTGTATTTGATGGGATGAAGTTTAAATCACTTGAAACCGAGCATTTGCAAAGCTTTAAACAAAAGGTTGAGTTTGAAGAGCTTGACGTTAATTTACTTAGTCACAGAGATTTGGAAGAGTTTGAACTAAGTAGCAGTTTGCGTAAGCTGTGGAAGTTAAAGCTTCCCGAAGACCGTAATGATTTGATACTGAAGTTTGATATAACGGGTGACATTGCACAGCTTTATGCTGACGGAAATCTTGTTGCCGATATGTTTTTAAACGGAACTGAATGGGAGGTTGGCCCTGATAAGTTTTTAAACTGTGAAACATTGTTACTTACGGTTTCTTATCTTGAACCGGGAGGAAAATATATGGAAACAGAAAAAAACAGCGGTCTTAAGATACATAGCATTAACGCAGTTAAACGAAAAACTATTAAAGTTGAGAATTGGCAGGAGGTGAACGTGAAATGAAAATAAAACCTACACCGGGCGAAAGAGCTTTTAATATCCTTAATATAGTATTTATGGTTTTGTTTTCTGTTGCAGCGTTGTATCCGTTTTTGTATCTGCTTGCACGTTCGTTTAGTTCGCCAGAAGCAACCTTTACCAAAATAACAATTTTGCCACAGGGCTTTGTATGGGAAAATTATGAAAGAGTTCTTCGTAATTCTGATATTGGTACAGGCTTTAAAAATGCAATACTGCGAACAGTGCTTGGAACAGGGATTAACCTTACAATGTCTGTTATGGCTGCGTATCCTTTATCAAAAAGATACTATCCGCACAGAAATCTGTGGACAGGACTTATAATATTTACTATGTTTTTCAGCGGAGGTATGATACCGGGATATCTGCTGATAAAGAGTCTTCACCTTAACAACACAATATGGGCAATGATATTACCCGGTGCAATTAATACCTATAATATGATTATAATGAGAAACTTTTTTATGTCGTTGCCGGAGTCTCTTGAAGAGGCTGCACGAATTGACGGAGCGAATGATATTCTTGTTCTTGTGCGAATTATATTGCCAATGTCCAAACCAATTCTTGCAACAGTAGCACTGTGGTCAATGGTGGGACACTGGAATGCATGGTTTGATTGCCTGATTTACATAACAGACCCTGCAAAACACGTTTTACAGGTTGTTTTAAGAAGAATAGTTCTTGAGGGTACTGCACAGATGCTTAATCCGAATTCTTCAGAATTTGATGCAACGCAAATAGTCAATTCTGAAAACATAAAGGCAGCAACAATTATGGTTGCAACCTTGCCGATAGTTATGATTTACCCATTTTTACAGAAATATTTTGTAAAGGGTATAATGGTTGGTTCATTAAAAGGCTAATTATAAATTTAGAAAGGAATGGTAAATTATGAAAAAAATGTTAAAGGTATTTGCACTTGTTTTAGCTGTTGCTTTGTTTGCAACAGGTTGCGGTGGAAAGAAAGAAGAGAAAACAGGTGAAAACGATGTTACAAAAATTTCGTGGACCGCATGGCTTGGTGCACCTGTAAACGAAGATGCGGATATGATAAAGTATTGGAATGAAAAATTGAATGTAGAACTTGATGTCTGGAATATTGAAGCTGCAAATTATATTGAAACAATTGCACTTAAGATTGCCGGCGGAGAAATCCCTGATGTAATTTATATTCCTCAGACATCAGCATATACAAAGTATGCAAAGGACGGAATTTTAGCCGAAATAACTGAAGAGCAGATTAAAGAATATGCCCCTAAATTATATGAAACATATTTGAAGGAAGACCCCAACGCATTGTCATATAGAAAGGTTGATGGTGCATTATATGGTTTGCCGGCACTTTCAACAAAGTATAGAAGACCTATGGCATACAGAGGCGACTGGATGGAAAAACTTGGTGTTGAAAAACTTCCAGAGGATTTTGCCGAGTTTGAAGATTTAATGTACAAATTTGCACTTAATGACCCTGATGGAAATGGTGCAAAAGATACTTATGGTATGTCTGCAGGTGGTGTGTATGCAGTTTATGGTGCTTATGGACTTGTACCTGAATACTGGCTTGAAAATGACGACGGCAGGCTCATTTATGGTGGTGTTCATCCCAAGATGAAGGAAGCTCTTGGTATACTTCGTAAATGGTATGCTGATGGAGTTTTAGATCCCGAGTTCATTGTTCCCGAAAAACAAAGCGGTTCAAGCAATATGTCAACCCCGTTTGTTACAGGTCGTATCGGTTTCACTGCTAATGGTGAGGACTGGCATTTTAAACCAAAATTTGAGCAGTCTCTTGAAGCTGCAGACTGGGAAGGCGACAATGTAAAAGAGCTACGTAAGGTTGATGCATATGCTGCAGACAGCATAAAGCTTGGTTTGCCTGTAAAAGGACCTTATGGCGATCAGGGACTTGGATCATCAAGTACAATTGGTGCAAAGGGTGCAACGCTTGCATTCAGTGCAGAGCTTGCAGACAATCCTGAAAAGCTTAAGAAAATATTTGAAGTGATTGAAACAGTTGGATTTACTTCAAACGAAAACCTAATCACTGCAAAGAATGGTATAGAGGGCGTTCATTGGGAGTACAATGACAAAAATCAGATTGTATATCTCGATGAAAAATATCAGCAGTACACTGAAAGAGCAAAAATTGGCGCACATACTGTAATGACAACATTGGCTTCTCTCGAATGGAACAATGTCGGTCAGGAAAGTATGGTAGAATGGCGTGAAAATACCAAAGCTTCATTTGGTTCAATTGAAAATATGTTAAAAACCGTTCTTGATTCTGAAGGATTGTATAGCGTTGAGCTTGATAAGCTTCGTTCAGAAGCATATATTTCAATAATCACCGGCGATAAAGAGCTTGACTATTTTGATGAATTTGTTAACAATTGGTATAAAATCGGCGGTCAGAAATTAACTGATGAAGCAAATGAGTGGTACAAGGGTATAAAATAATTACAAACGGGGTGATAGCTTGAAACGGATATTTTCGATAATTATTGCAATATCCTTAGTTGCAGCTTGCATAACTGTTACCGCAGCAGATTATATTTCACCAATGCCGGGCGATGTTGTTCGTCCGGTAATGGGTGCTATAGAAAAAAGTCTTGCTAAAGATGATTTCGAAAGCGGTCTTAACACATTGAATTGGGCTGGACTATCCATCATTGAACAAAATGACGGAAACCATATTGGTAAAATTCCCTCAGGACAAAATGTAACTTATGGTCTTAACAGATTCTGGTTAAGCGACCATACAGTGCGTTTTAATGCTTTGCTTGAATATTCTCCCGGTGCATGGACAGAGGTTGTTGACATTAAGTATAAAAACAATTCAACCAAAGCTAAAATAATGGTTGTTCAGCCGGCAGATAAAAGTACAAGCAGACTGATTTTACAGACCGAAGGTCAGGGTACAAATTTATGGTATACATATAATTTACCTGCTGACCATGCTGCCTTTACAGGTAAATGGTTTTTTATGAAGGTTGTTGTCAAGGGAGACAATATTAAGATTTATATTGATTCTGAAGACAATCTTGCAATTGATGCTGACGGACTTACACTTACAAATGCTGCATTGGCATTTAAGCCGTGGGGTTCTACAATGTATATCGACAACCTTATGATTTCACGTGCAAAAGATTTGCCTGAAACAACTGTTTTACCCGAGCTGGACAATACTCGTTTGACATTGGCATATCAGGATTTTGAAAGTGGAAATCCAGCACCTGAAAGCGGTTTTGTTGGCGGAAATGCAGAAAATGGTGCTTACACTGTAAATATTCCTGTAACAACAGGAAATATTCTTAGTGACAAATATAGTCTGGAATTTAATATCAAAGCAAAATATACTGATATGGCAGGCGGGTATTCAAATAAACATTGTGCTATCAATGTTGGTGGTTATAAATTTAATTTGTCAAGTGCATCTGATGGTAGTTCGGCTGTTGTTGTTGACAGAATGGCAAATGGTGCTTCTGATAACAGTACAATCAGCAGAACAGACGGAACAGGACCAAAAAATCACGCTGAAGCGGATGATATATGGTCTTATGTAAAAATCACACGTGACGGAAATAAGCTTGAATATTATTTTAACAATAAAGAAACTCCTTCATATATTTTTACTGATACACAGCCGTTGAATGGTCAAACTGTTACGTTTGACCCTTGTACCCTTACTTCTTTGGCAATTGATAATGTTATTGTTTCGGCACCTGCTCATACTGAAAGAGTAAAAGTAATTGCAACAGATGGAGTTTCAAATATAAGTGTTGCATCAAAGTATGCTGAAAGTGTACCGGCAACAATTATTCTGGCGGCATTTTCAGACACCGGATTTGAAGGTTTATTCACAACTGATGCAATGCTAAACCCATCTGTAAATGATGGAAGAGGTTTTGCAACAACAACAGTAGCGGTTAACGGAGTTTCTGCACAGGCAACCTCTGTGATAGCATACGTGCTTGATAAAGGCTATAGTGCTGATTGCCTTACAACAGTTGGTGCATCGGCAGACGATACACATCTTGCACTTGACATAACATCAGAAAATCCTATAACAAACGATATTATGCTTGTTATTGTTCCTGAAGGTAGTCAGATTACTGATGCAGTTTATGCAAAGGCTTTAACACTCGATGCTAATGGTCTATGTAATGAAAGCATACTTTTATCAGGCGTAATCCCTGAAGGGAATTACACTGCGGTTGTATTTGACGGAGGCAGTATCAACGGAGTAGAAAAACCATTCCAGTATTTAAGCAGTACAAATCTTGCGGCATTTCTTGTAAATTTGAATGCAAAGTCCGGTAATGAAACTGATTTTGTATCACTTGTTGCAACGAATGATGCTGAAACATATATGCGTTATATGGGTGTAACTGTAAATGAGTTCAAGGCTGTATCAGATATAAACTGGGCAAGCGTCAGAATATTTGCAGAAGCAATAAAAAATGGTGCTTTATACAGTGAACAAAATACAGGCTCTGTTTTTAATGATGCTATTTTAACTTCTATGCTTGCTAATGCGTCATCGGCAGCGGAGCTTAAAAGAATTTTTGACTCGTTTGAAACTCAGGTTAATCCTGATGCGGATATAAAAGCTATATATAATAGCAATGGTATTATTGAAGATGAAGTTTTTGCGGGTATGTTCAATAACAGACAAAGCTTTAAAAACACTTCTGATATAAAGAATTCATATAAAGAGCAGGTTTTGCTATCGCACATATATAAAAGCAGTTATATGAATATATATGGAATTATTTCTCAGTACGCAAGTGTTCTTGGAATTGACATTACAAAGCTTCCAACAAATGAAAGTGCACGTAATCAGATAATGATGAGTCTTAACTCACAACGTTGCTATAAATATTCAGATTTTGTTGCATTATATAACAACAGTATTCCAAGGCAACAGGCTCCCGTTACAGGAGGTAGCGGAGGGGGTGGAGGTGGCGGAGGTTCATACACACAGAAAGCACCTGCCACACCATCTCAAGCAACTGTGGAAGCAACATATGGCGGAGAATTGCCGCAAGTTGAGAAAAAGAGCTTTAAGGATGTTACAAACAAGCATTGGGCATACGAATACATCGAAAGTCTTTCGACATCGGGAATAATTGATGGCTTTGCAGATGGTGTTTTTTATCCTGAAAACTCTGTGACCAGAGCACAGCTGTGCAAAATAATATCGCTTGCGTTTGAGTTAGAACAATCAGCAGAGCCCTCGTTTGAAGATGTTAATGAAGGCGACTGGTACTACAATTTTGTAAGCGCAGCTAAAAGTGCCGGAATAGTAAATGGTGACGGAAACAAATTCAACCCTGATGAAAATATAACCAGACAGGATATAGCTGTTATGTTGTTCAGAATATTGGAAAACAAAGGAATTACAGTTGAAGAAGAAAAAGAGTTTGCAGATATGAATGAGGTTTCAGAATACGCACAAACTGCTGTTGCAAAAATGTCCGGTGCGGGGATTATTAATGGCTTTGATGGGGATTTTGAACCGACACGTTTTGCAACAAGAGCCGAAGCTGCAAAGATTGTTTTTGAAACACTAAGGCTTGTTAAAGGAGGAAACTGATGGTTAAGAAAATATTAAGTATTATACTGGCAGTAACCATACTATCAGGTCTTTGTGTTTTTGCACAGGATACTAAAGGGTTTGTATGGAAAAGTTGGGACGATAAAAGTCGTGAGGTTGTGGGGCAGTATAAGGTAGAAAGCTATTCTTATATTGAAAATATGATTGTTGACAGAAATTATCGCGTTGATTTTACTGCAGAAATTACTGACGGCGACAATCGCAAACCGGCAGTGTATATAAGAGCTGATAAAAATATGAACGGTTACAGACTACAGTTTTACAAAGATAAACTAAGTGTTGAACGTGTTGATAACGGTGCTGCAACAATTTTAATTGAAAAGAATTATGATTATAGCAGCAAAAGCTTTTATATTATGACTGACGGGGACACATTATCAGTCGGCAGTGGTGATAACGAGTTAATAAGCATTACTGAAAATGAATCTGTAGACAGTGGATTTTTTGCTGCGGATTGTGCAGATGGCAAGCTTGTTTTGTCTGACATAAAAATTACCGCAGTATCAAACCCTGAAGATGATTATTACAGAGCAAATCCTTCTATGGATTACAAAAAAAGCAGATATATTGAGGATATTAAAAAAATTAAAGCTCTTGGTTTTATGACTGCATTTGAAGATGGAAGCTTCAAGCCTTTTAAAAGTGTCACAAGAGCAGAGCTTGCACTTATTATAACGAGGATGATGAATTCTCCCGTTAAATCGGCACAGTATGCTTTTAAAGATATTGACAGCAGTTTTGAATATTACAAGGCTTGTGCCTTTAGCGTTATAAACGGATGGATGGATACAGAAGATGGTGCTTTTTATCCCGAAAGAAATGCAACTTACGAAGAAGCAGTTCGTGCATTAGTGCTTATAAGCGGAAGAATTCCTTTTGATGTAAAAGACGAATATGCATATTTTAAACTTGCTAATGAGGCGGGGATAACTGCAGGTGTAAATGAAGCATCAGTTTTAACACGTGAGCTTATGGCACATCTTTCAATTAACACTGCAGAGTGTGAGCTTATGTATATGTCACAGACAGGTGACAGAATACAGTTTTCAACAGCAAAGGATAAAACTATTTTAAGTGAATACCACAACATATATGCACTTGAAGGGCGTGTTACATACACAGAAATCAGTGGTTTGTATTCGGCTGCAGGTTGCCGTGACGGTGCGGTTGTAATTGATGGATATCTTGTTGAAACAGGAACATCTGATATTTCGGATTATCTTGGCTGGTATGTTGAGTTTTATGGTAAATTAAATGAAGATAAAGAAACATATACAATGCTTTATTTTGAACAGATTGAACGTCGTAACCGTCCACTCACAGTAGATGCATTAAATATTGAACCCGGGACTAACGTACAGGAGTTCTTTTATACAGACGGCAGAAAAACAGAGAAGCTTTCATTACCTACAAATCTTATTTATTTGTACAACGGTGGTGTAGTATCTCCTGCAGATGGTTATCTGAAGCCTGAGGTTGGTTCTGTAACATTTATATTTAACAATGGTGAATTGTTTGCTGCAACCATAAAGTCTTTTGACACAATGATTGTCGGAAGTGTATCATACACAACGGGTGAGATTTATGATAAATATTTTAACAAAACAATAACACTCGATTCTGAGCAATGCAGCTATACAATTTTCAGCAATGGAAAGAAGATTTCATTAACAAGTATTTATCAGAACAGTGTCTTAAATGTGGCACAGTCACCAGGCACAGACAAGCACTACACTGTTTATGCTTCACAGACACGTGTTAATGGAGTGCTGCAGGCTGAGGACAGCTCTTCGCCATATAATGTAACAATTGAGGGCAATGAATATAAAACATTAAAATATGGCAGAGATGCATATAATGCAAACTCAGTGAAACGCCCGATTGTAGGCGAAAAAATAACAGCGTATCTTGACTACAACGGAAATATTGCACTTATGATTTCTGAAGCATTGGCTGATAATTATGGTTATTTGATTAAGATTGCCAACTCAAACAAAATGGACGGAAAGTATATTGCTGCGATATTTACTGCTGGCGGTGAGCTTATTACCCCATACCTTGCAGGAACTGTAAAGCTTGATAATATCGATACTGATTGCAGAAATGCATTACCTGCTAAAATTTCAACAGCTCAGTTAATTGAATTCAGATGTAATTCAAAAGGTCTTCTTGTTGAAATAAACACGGCTCAAAGTGGTAGCTATGGCAGTGCCCCTTTGGTTTTAGGTCAAACATATAGCAACACAAAATATGTTTCGTCAAATCATTCACTTGATTCAAAGGCATATGTTGATTGGAAGACAACGGTAATAATTGTTCCTCAGAATCCTGATGAGCTTGAGGAGTATGCAAGTGTTAAAAGAGAGTATTTTAAAGATGGAAAAACATACACGGTAAATTGTTATAACGTAAATGATTTTGATATTCCTGAATTTATTGTTTTAAATGAAGGAAGTGTTACGGAGACTGTTGAAAAGCTGCCGAGAGCATTTGTGTTTGACCATATTTCAAAAGCACTTGCTGTAGATGGCGAGGAATACACAGCGTTAAACGGTTTTTATAAAGGAAAAACCTCAGTGCTAAGAATAAAAGATGGGAAAGAATCAGTTTTTGCTTCACTTCAAAAGGGTGATGCGATTTTCTTGATGGAAGATGCACGTGGAAATGTTTCCAATTATTCATTGATTTATAGCGCAAGCTCAGGACAGATTGGTTCAAACAATCCGCTTGTTACATTGTCTGCAGATAAAGTTGTAGTGGCAGGCAAAGTTGTAAAGCTTGACAGAACAGAACGTCGTGTACGAATTGATGTGGGTAACGGCACTGTTGTTGAAAAGGCATACTATATGGGAAGCGTAAATGCCACATATGCGTACAACGCTTCGCCTGATTTACTTGAGCTTTCTTCATTTTCAAATCTTGATGTCGGAGATTTTGTTGTATGCAACTATAGTTGGGGAAGAGTTAATGATCTAATAATTTATAAAGATTGATGGTGATATTTGATGCGCACTCATCAGCGATTCAGAACTGTTTATAAAAAGCTTATAAGCTCATATATTGTTGTTTTGTGCTTTACTATTTTTACCGTATCTGTAATAATGCACAGTTATTCGTCGCGTCTTTTGAAAAACGAAATGATTAACTTCGGTAATGAGGTTATATTACGTATTGCTGAAAGTCTTGACCGACAGATTTTTAATTGCGTTGAAACAACGTGGCTTGAATGTGCGGTTAATGACAGCAGTATAAGTAATGCAATAAGCAGTGGCGGTGATATGAGTCATTACGGTTATTATAATTTATATAATGATGTAGTTAAGCTTACCAGTGCCAATAATGATACAATTTCAAATATTGACATTTATATTGGTGACAGAAATGTTCTTGTTTCGTCAAACGGAAACAGAGGAATTAAGTTTATGGAAAACAGTAATTATACTGTGCCTGAAGACTTTGAGCTTATTGTTGAAAAAGGCGAAGTTGGAGCTGGATGGTTCCCGGTAAAAGATGGTTCATTATGCTTTTACAGAACTGTGCCTTATATAAAAGGAAGTAATATTCCTTTTAAAGGTTATATCGCAATATATGTAAACGAAGCAGCTATAGCCGATATCTTAAAGTCTGAAAAGGCTGAAGAAGCATATTTTTCACTGGTGGATGCTGATGGCGAGGTGCTTATGTCTACCGACAAAGTTTTACCTGATGAACATACTATTACGGAAGCATTAAGCTCAAAAGGTAGGAATTATTATTCCAGTGCAGGCGGATATATAATTAATGCTGCAAAGCTTTCATCAACAAATATTACATTGATACGTATGGTGCCTGTCAGTGTGTTTTTCAATAAGCTTTCAAATATGCGTATAATATTGTGGAGTCTGTGTTTGTTGTTTGTGATTATTGGACTTGGTATTTCCATGCTTTTTGCACGGCAGATATATAATCCTATAAAGCATATTGTAAACAATATAAGAAACTTTACAGAGCTTGAAAATGACAGACATATAAACGAATATAGTATTATTGACGGAACAATCAGCTCGCTTTCGGATAAAATCAATAATCTTGAAAACGAAGTTGTTAAAAACAGAGAGCTTTTAAAACATAAAAA
>JAZNGX010000033.1:0-9902 GCA_045576675.1 Clostridia bacterium
CCTTGCAAGGGCGTCACCGCTACAACCGGAGTTGTTGGAATATGCAAATTTAAATCGGGTGTCGGTTGCGGCGCAGAAAAGGGCAGTTTTTCCAAGGCGCGAATGTCCGCAGACAACGGTCGCGTCAAGGTCGAGGCAGTCGAGAGTCTCAGCGTAATCAAGAACCCTCTGAGCCGCCCACGCCCACATTGCAATTTTGCCTGCATCTGTAACTTTTCTTTCACCATTTTTATAAAGAATCCCTGCAAGTCCGTCTGTAAAATCATCATTATCCTTAGTTATATCATTGTAGCAAAATGACAAAACCGCAAATCCGTTGTCAATGATTTCTTCTGTAGGAATATACAAATCAGGTACATTGTCACGAAAATTCACGCACACAAAAAACGGATGTCTGCCCTCTGACGTGGGTATTACTGCATTGACAGGAAACGTGAATTCATTTCCATTTATTACCGACGTTATATAAACCTTTTTCCATACAGCCTTACCTGCACAAAACTCAGGCATAGTCACAGTTTCTGTCTTAAAGCTTATGTGTTCGGGTTTTTCAGGCATATATCCATATTCTTCTTTTAGCAATATATCAAGCATTTCTTCTCTGCCTAAAAACCCTGGCAGATTACGCTCTGTAATAACTTCTTTAATCATTATAACACCTCTTTATTTTATTATATAACACAGCCTACACGTTTTCAACACATACGACTGAATCAATAACAATTACATAAAATCATAGAAGAAATACAATATTATATCGTATATTATTGAATATAACTTCACAGGAAGGCGAAAAAACTGCCGAGTGTTCTTTAAGAACACTCGGCATACATAGTCCCTGTTTTATAATACTTTATTCATTTCCAAACAAGCTGTTATATGTTGCTGAGCCATAATCCTCACCGGATTTGCCGTTTATACTATCAGGCAAGCTTGTCATAATAACATCTTCTGCTACTATGTTTTCTGTTTTTATTTCGGGTTTAATGTAATTTTTCATTTTACTCTCTCCTTATTTAAGTGTTCCAACCTGAGGAATTGCCCACTTTGTTTCACCATCAACAACGGCATATCCAACAGCATAGAAGGTTGCACTCTCAGGGACATCTGTAACATCACCATAGAATGTCTTGTATCCGCCTTCTGACAAGCCACCAGCTGCAGAATAATCAGCTCCAACAGTTTTAACAAATTTTATACCGGTTTCTGTTACTTCACCGTCTGCAATGTAGTCAAACAGGAATCTTATTGTGTTTCCTGATGTTGCAACTGCATAATCCCAATCATTAAGTACTATAGTACCGGATGTACTGTCATATTCATAGCCATCTTCAACATAATTGTTTACATCATCTGCAATGTATGTACCTTCACCCTTAACTGTTACAGAACCAACAATTTCACCTGCTACAATTTTGTCAACTGTCACATTGCTATCACCGCTGATTATAATATTACCTGCAGAACCATATGCAGTACCAACCATACAGGTATTTGTATCATCTGTTGAAGTAATATCTTTAACAGTTATATCTGTGAATTTGAAGGTACCGTAATTAATATGACCACCAATTGCACCTGATGAGTTTGCAGTTTTTAATCCGCTTACAGAAGCATTTGTAAGCGTTAAATCATCAGCATAACCTGCAATACCGCCGCTCTTTCCACCGGCTGCAGAACCACCATCAACTGTAACATCAGTAATTGTCATACCGAATGTGTGACCTATAATACAACCGGAGAACCAACCCTTTACATCAACATTTATCGCCTTACAGTTTTCAATCTTACCACCTGCTTCACCTGCGATACCGCCGGCATAAGCATAATAGCTGCTTCCGTCAAGAACGCAATCTTTAACAGTTAAGTTTTTAATATTCGCTCTTGCATTACCAAAAACACCAATGTATGAGCCTGACAAATTCAAGCCTGAAATTGTATAGTTTCCACCATCAAATGTGCCTTTAAACACCTTTTCTGCATTACCTACAGGTGTATATTTTTCATCAGCTGCATATTCAAGATTTGCTTTTAATGTCACGGTTTTACCTGAAAAATCCTCGCCTGCATCATTAACTGCATATGCAAAATATGCCATATCATCTTTATTTGTTATTTCATAAGCTGTTGTGTTGGCATAGTCGCCTAGCCATAGATTTGCTGCTTCAACAAACACATTATATTCAGCAGTTTCAACAAACACAGCATAAATTACTGTATCGCTGTATATCTCAATTTCGTAATCACTTAATGTTTCTTCAGTTGATATAGCAGTGCCTGTACCTTCTGCATTTGTATACCAACCTACAAACTCATAATTTTCAGCTGCCGCAATTTCTGTTACAGAAATTGTAACTTTTCCTTCAAGAACGTTTTTATCTATAGAGCCTGAAACGTTTCCTGAACCGCCGCCGTGTTTGTAGCTTGCTTTTTTGATTTCACCTTTATTGTCGTCTGAGCTTATAACCTTCAAGTTATAGTAAGCCTTTTTTACAGCTGTGTATGTATTGTTTTCAGCTTCAACAAATTTATAAAAGGTTTCCCATTTTCCATCAAAAGCATCAATGCTTTCCTTTGCTGTCTGTGTGAATGTACCACCTGATATAGTTTTTGTTGTAACACTTGCAACTGTTCCGTCAAACGTACCGCCTGTTATTTTTGCATCAAGTGTGGCATTATCAAATGTAAATACTCCACCTTCTATAGTTCCTGCAATAGTTGCATTTTTAACTGTAAAAGTGCCGCCCGTTATTTTTGCATCAAATGTGTCTTCAGCCACATAATTACCGTCTGTAATTGTACAACCACCAAACACAGAGCTGTACTTACCTCCTGTTATTGCAACTGCTGAATCAGCACTGTCAGAGCAAAAGCCGTAACCGTCAATACCACCTGTAAACTCACCGTTTGATACAGTTATGGTTGAATCTGCAGCATTATACACACCACTATACGTTTCACCTATAAAATTACCGCCGTTTATTGTTGCCGTTCCGGGATACGAATTATAATTACCGTCATCATCCCACCATGCATCACCATTGTACAAACCGTTGTTTGCACCTTTTATTGTACCGCCATTGATGGTAATTACATTCTCGTTGTAAATACCATTCCACAAACCTTCAATGCAACCTGTTCCTACTCCGTCATTAACAGTAAGTGAGCCAAGGTTATAAATTGCATTTTTTTCGGCTACAGTCTGGATTATATTGTTACCGTTCAAATCGATTGTAACCACCGCATTTGAAGCAACAGTAAGCACTCCGTCCAGTTCGATACTGCCTGTAAGCTTATATTCGCCTCCGTTTGACACTGCGTTTTTCAACTCTTCCAATGTTGATATTTCCTGTACAGAAGAATCGTCTGCCATAATTTTTGTAATGCTCATTACACTGAAGACAAAAACAAAAATCATAGCAAGTGATAAGATTTTTTTAAAATTCATTTACAGTCTCTCCTTTACATTAATATACTTTAAGTATACAACTTTTTCCATTTTATTTCAACACATTGTATAAAATTTCACTGCTTAATTATAACAAAAATCTTCACATAAAAATTATATATAATCCACAAAAAAAGCTATAGCAAAATAAAATTCATTTTACTATAGCCCTATTTTTATTCGTTATTTTTTCTATACTGACCGGGAGTTATACCATTATATTTTTTAAACATATTTATAAACGCACTGCTTCTTATAAAACCAACACGTTCAGATATTTCATTAACAGAATAATCACTGTTTAAAAGTAATTCCTTTGCAGCGTCAAGACGCTTGTTTGTAACATAGCTTACAAAATTTACTCCGAAATACTCTGTAAACACCCTGCTTAAATATGAATAATTCATATCAAGCTTTTCGGCAAGCATACTCAAAGAAAAATCACTTTGCATATACATTTCATCAATATATTTTATGATTTTTTCAGAAAGCTCGTTGTGCTTACTCTGCTCCTGATTATCCCTTGCAATATCATTACTTATTTCTCTTAACACTCCCAATGCAGATTCTGTGTCCATACTCATAATGTTTTTTACTATTCTTTCATACTCCTGCATTTTTTTGGTATTTTCGCCGTATGCTTCCTCCACCGCTTCGTATATCGTGCTTACAACAACAAACACAATTCCTCGCGGAAGCTCCTGCCCATCCTGTTCGTGATTGTCTGTTATTATTTCATTAAAAATATTATCCACCACATCACAAAGTCCAAGCTTTATAGCACGAAGCAAATTCTTTTCTTTTTCCGACGAATAACGGATTTTTCTGCTTTGTTCAAGCTGCAAATCCTTATAATATACAATACCTGGTTCATTTTTATCCATACATTTTTTTAGTGCAAAAACTGCATTTTCATATGAAATACGTATCTTTGTAGTATCTGTAATATTATCTCCTATACCCACATAAGCAGACAAATTATATGTCTTTATAGTTTCTTCAAACAAGCTTCCTATTATACTAAACAGCTTTTCGTCATCATAATTTAAAACATAAGCATAAACATCTTTAGCCATTTCAACATAATCACATACGATTTTGTTTTCATTTAGCTTTTTTAGAACATCATCATTAAAGTATTTTATTGCATAACCTGTTTGCCCCGAATCAAGCGGAACCTCAGGCTCCTCAGTAATGATATTAACAACAGTTACACAATAATTTCTACAACTAAAGTTAAAATCATACCTTATTGCATTACCCCAGATATCAAAATTATTCTGAAGCATATTAGCCATATTTCTTTTACTTATAATAGAAATATATTCCTCAAGCTTATTTGACAAAAGAATGTTATCTTTTTTAGCATTTGAAAAATGTCCCTTAATTATTGATGTTTTTTTGCGTGCAACCAAAACACTCATTAAAAGAACTATAATGAACAATATGCAAAACAATGTTGACAAGCTCATAACATTGCCAGTATACGTGTTTATATCAATATAGCAAACATAGCTGTTTCCCATTTTGTTTGAAGTTTTTACGATAACATTATAGTTTTTAAAACTATACTCTGAGGTTTTACGGTTTTGTCTGGCATAATTAATAAGTTCTTCACTGCAACCGTCAGTTTTTATAATATAATCATAATCCTTGCCAAGCAAAGCAAATTCAATCTTGCTTTCATTACTATTTCCTATAACACGTAAAACAAACTCATTTCTGTCAATAACCGCAAAAAACAAGCCCAATTGATTACTGTTAACATTAATTGGACGACAAAATATCACATTTGAAGTAACTTCAGTTTCGGATTTCACAAAAAAGTAAGTTGTTTTATACGAATATAGCATATCCTTAAAGGTTTCTTCACTTATTCCCATATTTGCAATTACGCTGTTGTAAAATTCGTCAGTTCTCAACAATGTACTTTCATTTACAATCACATCATTTTTGGTACTGTAAAGTGCAATATGCTTGACAATATCATTTCCCATCAAATGCTGGTTAAGCTCGTCAATAGACATTTTCGCATAATGATTCAGGTCTTTTTTTTCGCTGTGTGTTACTGAAAGAAATTCATCAGTTGCATAACTGTTTATAACTGAAGATGAAATATTCAACACTTGTGACATTTCATTGTCAGCACTGTCAACATACTGATCAATGATTTTTTCATTTAATGACTTCGAACCCTCTGAAACACTGCCCAAGAGTATAACAAGAACTGCTATTCCTATAACAATAAGCGGAACAACAAGAATAAGCATATACTCTTGAAATATTCTGGTAAAGTCCTCTTTTTTCTTCATACTAATCCTCCGTCATAGCATAAAACAAGTTTTACTGCCTTGCCCTGAAAGCAAGGCAGTAAACAAACATTATTCGATAGTAATTGTTTTTGCTGCAGAAGTTGCCAATGGAGCAAAGCTGCTTGCATCAGCCATAATAAATGCTTTTGCAGTATATTCACCGGCAGCAAGACTGCTTGTGTCAATTGAAGCCTCGTAGAAATCTCCGTTATCTGTTACAGTTGCAAGCTTTGTTCCTGCAAGCTTACCGCCTTTGTACAATGCAAGCATCACACAAGGAGTTTCATAAGCTCTTAAATCACCGGGCTTATACGCCTTTGCTGTAACAACATCGTTATCTTTATCATAAGATACTGTTGCACGGATTACACCGTAAACCAACGCATTAATTGCTTTTGTTACTGTTCTGCCGTCCATATCAATTGTTGCTGTGAACACGATGTTTCTGTTTACATCGGGGCCGTTAAACACACCATTGTTAACTGTTATGCCTTCAACGTCTGTTGTCCATTCAACATCATATCCGTTTGTAGTTTCGGTTTTCAAAACTGTATTTGCAGCTGAAATTTCATTTCCGAGTGTAAAGTCTGCAAGCTCATCCATACCTGTATCTGTGTAAATCACAATGTTATCAAGATAATATGTGCCAGCGTATGTTCCGCTGTTTGTCATAAACGGTCTTAACACTGATGTGGGTGCTGTTGCTCCTGCTTCAGGTGAGAATTTCAAGCCTGATGCACGGCAAACGCCATTGATATAAACATCATATGTCTGTGTTGTTTCATTAATATAAACTGTAAAGTTATATTCCTCGTCAGCCTTCCAGCCCTTTAACAACGGAACACGCTTGTGGTCGCTGCTGCCTGTACCGCTTGAATGTGCATTTATAGTGTTGCCTATAGCTTCAATCCAAACTGCATTAAGAACACCGCTGCCAACAAAACCTGCAGCCGCAAAAATAGTATTAATATCAGCAACAGTATCAGCCTTAAAGCTAAAATCTACTGCATAAGTTGTTGGTTCAATATCATACTGCAAATAAAGATTTGATCTGTTGCCAACCTTTATTGCTCCATTTTCAACAGATACACCGTTTGCTGATACAGAGCTTAAGTTGCTTCCGACAGTTGAACCCTTTGAAACACTTGTTGTAGTTGAAAAATCATCAGAATCAATAATTGTTACGCCGGGCTCTGTTCCACCCATAACTACTGCAGGCATTTTCTTTGAAACCAATCTGCCGTCCAAATCAATTGTTGCTGTGATAACAACTGATGTGTTGCCCTTCGGTGCATTAATAACACCATCAGTGATAGTTACATTACTGTTGTCAGTTGTCCAAACAATATCATATCCGTTTTCTGTTGTAACAGGAAGCACAACAGATGAAGCAGATATCGGAGATGTCAGATTTGCAACTGATAACTCATCCATACCGGCATCTGTATAAATTACAATGTTATCAAGATAATATGTTCCATTGTAGTTACCGCTGTTTGTCATAAACGGTCTTAGTACTGATGCAGGAGCTGTGTCGCCTGCTTCAGGAGCAAACGCAAGATTTGGAGCAATACAAATACCATTTACATATACATCATAAGACTTAGCTGTTTCATCAATATAAACTGTAAGGTCATACCATGTGTCGGCTTTCCAACCATTGTATATAACAACATTCTTCTGGTTGCTGCCTGCACCGCTTACAGCATATAACTTATCGCCTACTGAATAAATTCTTACTGCGTTAAGAACACTTGTTCCTACAAGGCCTGCTGCTGAATAGATAGTATTAATATGCTCTACAGTGTCAGCCTTAAAGCTGAAATCGATTGCATATTTAGCAGGCTCAAGGTCATACTGAAGGTAAAGATTTGCAAAACCAGCAGCTGAACCGGACTTGTTTAGCATAATCATTTCATTTGATACTGAAGCTCCGTTAGATGATACCGAACTTAAATATTTACCAACAGTTGCGCCCTTTGCAACACTAGCTGAAGATGATGAAAAATCTTCAGAATCAATTATCGTAACACCTGTCTGTGCAATTCGTTCAACCTTAATATTATATGGTGCAGATGTTGTTTTTCCACCGTTTGCTACTGTTGCAGTAAGTGCAACATTAATGTCGGCTGCTGTGCTTCTTGTAACCACACCTGTTTCAGTGTTGATTACAGCAGGATTTGAGCTTTCCCATGAAATAGCAAGACCGTTTGAAGCAATTTTGGGCAATGCAATTGTATCTTCTGCAATAACTCCGCCATACTTATTTATTTCAGCCGCAGCTTCATTAAGAGCTGTTTCTTTTGTATCTGTGTACAGCTTATAGTCATCAATATAATATCTTGATGTACCTGCATTGTTATTAATCCTGAACATTCTGCCGAATGAAGTTAAGCCTTCTTCTAATTTAAGCTGGTTACCTACGCATTTGCCATCGATATAAATAGTTTGTGTATGTTTTATCGGGTCAGCATAAATCTTTATATGATATTCCTTATTAGCTTCAATACCATTTACTAACAAAAACTCATTATTTCCACCATTTTTTGCATAAAGGTTTCCGCCCTTTGATGAAAGATAAACACCATAGTATTTTTCGTTAATGTCAGTAGCCTGGTAAACTCTGTCAAGGTTCTGAGAGCCAAGAACAGTCTGGCAGAAAATAAATTCCGTTGTTATTGGAGTTGCGATTTCTTTGCCATCAGGTAGTCTTGCAAACATAGTAGATTTGCTGTCACCATCGCCAAATAATAAATATCCGTTATTAGAATCAATCTTACCACCTACAGGATAAGCACCATTTGATGGTAAATAAAGTCCAAAACCTGCAAGTAGCTGACCTGCCACCATATTTGAATAAGTATAATCCTCTGAATAGCTGTCAAAATCCTCGTTTACATAAGTAAATACACCGTTATCTTCAACATAAAGCTTTACATCATCATAGTTTACTGCAACGCTTCCCTCATAATTGTCAAGAATAATAGGCATTGTAATGTCATCCAATGCATAGTTAAATGGGATGTCATTACCATACTGTGCATTATTTACATATACATCATAATTATTATTATCAATATCAACATCAAGCTTTACATAGTACCATGTGTTTGCAGCATATGGTACCAAACTACTCGAGCTTGAATTTTCGTTCTTTGTTGCAACAATGTTACCACCTGAAAGCTTTAATGTGGGACCGTAGTCATATGAATCAACATCAGCATTCATTGCAAACAAACCTGCATCTTCTACAGTTGTCTGCATAAACTTAAATTCAACTGCCAGTCTGCCGCTTAATACATTTTCTGAACCCACGATAAAAGTACCACCATCAGCAACAGTAAGCATATTGTTTTCAGTTGCTGCTCCATCAATATATTTAACCTGTAAATTACCAAACGCAGTGTTCTCCTCATATGTGGGATTTCCGTTAAAATCAACATCTGCAATAACTGCGTTCACCGAGTAATCAGCAAAAACAGGACATAGCGATAAAACCATCGCCAATGTAATGAATAAGCTTATTATTCTTTTCATATATATTATCCTCCTTTTGTAGGCTTTTACTCCTTTATTCCCACCAAAGCATATGCTTTGGTGGGCGGAGCATTATGTCAGTTATGTTATTGTGCTATTTCAAATGTAGTTGTAGCAGATTTCATCAAAGGCTTTGATGATGCAAAATCAGCCAGAATCATAGCCTTTGCAGTGTATGTGCCTGCAGGCAATTCACTTATGTCAACAGTGCTTATATAATTTGTCTGCATTGACGCATAATCTGACTTTTTCACATAATTAAACTTAACCAAATTGCTGCCTCTGTACACTGCTGTTATGAAATATGCTTCGTCTTCATATCTCATATCACCTGCACCATATGAAGTACCTGTTACAGTTTTTGCAGCAGTGTCAACCTTTAGAACAGTGTTGATTCGTGAAAGCACTGTTGCTGCCGGTAATACTGTTGCTGCAAACGGTTTTGAAATTATTCTGCCTTCATAATTAATCGAAGGAACAAATGTTACAGTTCCAACGTTATCTGTGTAAGCATAAAGTTTTCCGTCAACTGCTTTAATACCAAATTTATCACCTGTCCATGTAATAACATATCCACCTGGTGTTTTTGCTTGGAAGTTTGATTT
>JAZNGX010000034.1:0-4226 GCA_045576675.1 Clostridia bacterium
GTGCTTCTCTTGAAAGCTCTTCTGTACAGAGAAACTCTTTCTTTTCCGCATCATAGATTCCTCCGCCGTTATAGCATACCATAGGGGCATTGGGACGAACTTTATTATATATTTCCCCAACTATTACCTGCGGCCTTCCTGTTACAATGGTAAAAAGTCCGCCGTTTTCCTTAAAATACTCTATCGCTTCAAGGTTTTCCTTAGAAATTGATTTATCGTTACGCAGAAGAGTACCGTCAAGGTCAGTAACCACAAGAATACCCTCAAATTTTTTCATAAGCATCAACCTCCTGCCTTTGAAATATTCGCGTATAATTCGTGTATAAAAAGAAGAAAACCGCCTATTTACGGCGGTTTCCCCTGTTTTGGTCTGAGTGGGGAGACTTGAACTCCCGGCCTCTTGAACCCCATTCAAGCACGCTACCAAACTGCGCTACACCCAGATTTTTGTGGTTCGTTTTATTCCGCGAATGATATTATAATACTTTTTTTACTGATTGTCAAGTCTTTTAGTAAATAAATATAATTTTTTAAAAAAACACTTTACAAATTTTAATTATTGTGGTATCATTAGTAAAGTCAGTTGTGCGGCAGTGCTGGAATCGGCAGACAGGCACGTTTGAGGGGCGTGTGTCAACGACGTATGGGTTCAAGTCCCATTTGCCGCACCATAAAAAAAGCGTGCTGAATTTTTCAGTACGCTTTTTTCAGTGATATAAATGCCTAACGGAATTTGCAATATACCTTCGGCTAACGGACGCGATATGTTGTCTTTACGCCAACGAGAAAAAGTTGTATGACAACCCTTATCAAAAATATTAAAAGAAAGATGTAGTGATGTTTCTTCTGGGAAATTTCAGTATTTATAAAAAAGACAAAAAGAGCTGTTGATAGGAATTAAAGCGTGGCAGAGAATTTGCTGGTGATATATCAGCTTATGACCTTATTTTAAAAACAAGGAGCGTCTACTGAGTTTTGACGAACCTATAAGGTTATCTTCTCACACTCTGCACTTCGTGAATGTTGGGATACCCCGAATATGTTTTAAATTTGAACACTTAAACACTCGGACAGTCAAACTGCAAAAAGTCAAGAACTTGGTCAAGGTCTTCGTTTGTGAGTAAACCATATGGGCAATCGTATGGATACTGAAAGTTGCGGCGAAACTGTACACGATATAAACTTCAAAGGAAAATTTGTTGATGTAAACAGGATACCCACAATAATTGACAACAAGCAGGATGATAATATAGAGTTTTATCTTATAAAGAATGATGATGCACAGTATAATAATTATGGTCCATATTATTCTATTGAACCTGTAAAATGGCGTGTTTTTGACGTTTCAAATAATTCAGCTCTGTTGTTTGCAGATGTAATTCTTGAGGACAAGAGATTTAATGAAACTTATAAAGGTATTTATTGGGATAATTGTACAGTTCGTTCCTGGCTTTACGGTTATGGTGCGGATTCCAATTATTGTGGTATAAATTATGAAAATAATAACTTTGTTAATTCGGTGTTCTCAGCAAGCGAAAGAGATAGGATGCTTCAATCCAATGTTGAAGGAGTAAATGATACTTTTTATTTGTTGTCTGAGAAAGAAGCCGAAAGGCTTAAGAATATTGATGTTGTATCACTTAATGTGACGGATGATAAAATCGGAGAAATTACGCAGCCTGGCGAGGATAATACCACCCTTGGATATGGAGATAAGATTATACTCCGGACTGATACAACAACACTGATACCAAAGTGTGAAGCATATATAGTAAAATAATAAGCAAGACACATAACGGGGATTTTTATATGTATTTACAATGCATAACTTTTATGCTATTATATACATAAAGGTGGTTAGATTATGAGCAGAAAAAGCGGAGTTTTAATGCATATATCATCACTGTTCGGAGATTATTCAATTGGCAGCTTTGGTGATGAAGCAAAGTATTTTATAGATTTTTTACACGACTGTGGTTTTTCATACTGGCAGGTTTTGCCATTTTGTTTGGCAGATGAATGCAATTCACCATATAAATCATATTCAACATTTGGTGGGAATCCGTTTTTTGTTGACTTGAATGTGCTTTACAATAAAGGCTTGCTTACAAAAGAAGAACTTGAGTCACAAAAACAAAAAAGCCCATACATATGCGAGTTTGAGACTTTGCATAAAAACAGAACTGAATTGTTAATCGAGGCATCAAAGCGAGTTTTGAACAGATGTAAAATAGAAGAGTATATTGAGGCTGACCCGTATATCCTGAAATTTTGCGAGTTTATGGCTTTAAAGGAAAGCAATAGTGATTTGCCGTGGTATGAATGGGAAACCAAAGAGTACAAAGAAGAAGTGCTTTTTGGCTGGAAATTCATTCAGTATGAGTTTTTTACACAATGGGCAGAGATAAAGAAGTATGCAAATTCAAAAGGCGTTTCTATTATAGGTGATGTGCCTATATATGTGTCGCTAGACAGCTGCGATGTTTGGAGTAACAAAGAACAGTATTGTCTTGACAGTGATGACAGACCTACTTTGGTTGCAGGTGTGCCACCCGATTATTTTTGTGAGGACGGTCAGCTTTGGGGTAATCCGTTATACAACTGGAAGGCAATGAAAAAGGACGGATATAAATGGTGGTGTGACCGTATAGAACATATGTCATCTATGTTTGATGCAGTACGAATTGACCATTTTCGAGGAATAGAATCGTACTGGGCTGTGCCTTATGGTGCAAAAACCGCTAAAGAAGGCAGTTGGATAAAGGGACCCGGTATGAAGCTTATAAGTGCGATAAAAGAAGCTGCAGGTGATACAATCATAATAGCAGAAGACCTTGGTGATATAACTGACGAGGTAAACAAGCTTGTTAAAAAAAGTGGCTTCCCGGGAATGAGGGTTTTTCAGTTTGGCTTTATATCAGATGGTGACAGCCCACATAAACCTCATAATTATCCTGATAATTGTGTGGCATATACAGGCACTCATGACAACAATACACTACTTGGATATTTATGGGAGCTTGATGATACAACTCGAAAGAATATGCTGGAATATTGCGGACACTGCGGTGACTGGGGCAATGGCTGTGAGAGTATAATAAGAACCATGCTTTCAAGCCATGCAAGTACGGTTATAATGCCTGTTCAGGATTTGCTTGGTTATGGTTGTGATACCCGCCTTAATATCCCCGGTAAAGCAGATGGTAACTGGGCATACAGAATAACTAAAGAACAGCTTGATGGTATTGACAGAACAAGATTTTTAAATCTTAATAAAATGTATGCGAGGTAAAAAATGGAAAAGGGTATATATCAGCACTATAAAGGAAATAAATATGAGCTTTTGCATATAGCAAACCATTCAGAAACACTTGAAAAAATGGTGGTATACAAGGCTTTGTACGGTGATGGCGAAATATGGGTAAGACCTCTTAAAATGTGGAACGAGCTTGTTGAGGTTGATGGCAAAATGGTTGAACGATTTAAAAGGATTGACTGAGGTGCAGTATGATAAGGCTTTTTGAAAATCATAAAAAAGTATGCATTGCGTTAATTGCACTTGTTGCTTTAGCTTTGTGTATTGTTTATATTTATGCTATGTTTTTGCCCGGTGTTTGGCACGGTGATGCGTTTTTGTACAAGCAGGCAGACGGCAGTTTTAAAGGTTCGGATATGTATGCAGAATATAAAATGAGTATTGCTGAAAACAAAATATTGTTTTGGGTAAACGAAATCGCTAAAGAGTATAGTGTTGTCGAAAACGAAGGTGTAGAAATTTATGAAGACGGAATATCTGTGTTTAAAGGAACAGCACAAAAAATCGGCGACTTCACAATGCTTAATGATAATGATGGTAATCCTATTGATTTTATAAAGGTAACAGCAGGTGGAGTTACTCCTGAGTTTGATGAGCTTTATCCTGACCGCACGCAGATATATAACTGGTATAAAATGGACTCTGTTGATACACGCGGAGAACCTTATATGCTAATTGTGATAATATTAATTATTGCAGTGCTTGCGATTGATATAGCGTTTCCAAATCTGTTTTTCTATTTAAAGCACGGAATTATGGTGGATGGCGGAGAACCAAGTGAATGTTACCGTGCTGGGCAGATGTTGGGCAGAATTGTATCGGTAATTGTTATTCTGGGTTGTGTTATTGCAAGCTTTAACATTAAATAATAAAAATGCCATAGGATATATCCTATGGAAGTCGGATCGTA
>JAZNGX010000035.1:0-24032 GCA_045576675.1 Clostridia bacterium
TATGGTAAAATTCTATTAAAATATGCGTTATTACCCAAAGCAAAAAAGCTATAAATACTGTGATTGCAGCGTCTATAGCCTTCTTTATTTACTATAGTAAAATTTTGAAAAGTTTTGAAACGTTTTGAAAATAGTTTGGTGTCAAAAAGGTGTCAAAGATTTAGGCGGTCAAAACGACCACCTTATGTTTTTCTTCCTATTATATTATTTCGTATCTTTATGTCTTAACTGCTCCAGTATATCTTTTAACCCCTCAAAAACAGGCAATTCCATTCTGCCACAGTTTTCAAGTATATATATATCTTCATCAATTTTCTTTATGGTTTCAGCGCTGTTGGCTTTAATTTTTTCTTTGATAGTAGTCAGTTCAGCAATACGAGAGCCTTTTTGGTTAGTTTTTAATGAGTACAGCTTTTCAAGCTCACCGTGTTCAATCAAATCAAGCTTTTCACTTGTTTCATCTAGCCTGTTTTCATAAGTTTGAACAGTCTGCTCTACGTTGGGATAAATCCTTGCACGCACCTTATTAATGTTATCAATAAGCATGTCGTACATGGTTCTGAAAAACTTGTCGGCTTTGATTATGTCCTGATATTTATCGGGATACTGAGCTTTTAATTCTTCAAGTGTGTGATTTTACCCTCACCGTATTGCTGTACAACAGCACTTAGTTTTGAGCCTTTTTTAATGCCTAAATAGGTAAATTAACTTTTTTATAACCTTTTGTTTTATATTTACTTTTGTACCCGCTTGCTTTAAAGAAATTGTTAACATTTTTTGTAAAAGACATTTAATTCACCCCTAACGCATATCGCCGTGGGATTATATTACAATAAAACGTGTTGAACTTGCAATTGAATACATAGGTAATTCTGATTACACAAAAACAGAAATTGCAGATATGTGCGGCTTTTCAAGTATGTCGAATTTTTACCGTGCATTAAAAAAATAACAGGCAAAACACCAAACGATTATAACAAAAAAGGTCGCATATGAATATATTATATATAACTGCAACTGAAAAGTGCAAAGAATTTTAGTGATTTTTTTTTGCATAATATCTTTATTTTTTCAACATAATGTGATACAATATTTATAATTATACGTTAAGGAGTGAATTTTAATGCCAAACACCTTTGATGATGTAAAAAGAGTTTTGCAGTCTACTGCAAGCAAGGTAATGAAAAAAACAGGCGAGGTTTACGATTATACAAAGCTTTCAATATCTGTATCGGGAATAAAAAATGATATAGATGAGCTTTATAAGCAAATAGGCAAGGCTGTTTACACACATTTTACCGATGATGATTTTTCAATCGACGATATTTCATCACTGTGTGAAGCAGTTGAATTAAAAAAAGCAGAGCTTGAAGCTGTTTCAGAAAAGCTTGCCGAATTAAAAAATGTTACACTTTGTAAAGAATGCGGCGCATCCGTAAACAATGAAAGCACATTTTGTGCAAAATGCGGTGCAAAGCTTTAAAATAAAGATTGATTTGTGAGGGATAAATTTGGTTAAAAGAATTTACGTTGAGAAAAAGAAAGATTTTAATGTCGAGGCAGGCTCGTTTATGGCAAACCTGACTGACACCCTTGGCATCAATGGAATTGATGATGTGCGTTTTATTGTACACTATGATGTTTCAGGCATCACAGAAGAACAATACGCAAAGGCTAAAATAACAATTTTTTCAGAGCCTCAGATTGATAATACCTATGACGAGGTTTTGGAATATGACACTGCCGACAGAATTTTTGCAGTAGAATACCTGCCCGGTCAGTATGACCAGAGAGCAGACTTTGCAGAGCAGGCTTTGCAGATAATCACACAGGGTGAAAAGCCTAAGGTTCGTGCAGCAAAGGTTATTGTAATAAAAGGCAATGTATCAGATGCAGATTTTGAAAAAATCAAAAACTATTCAATCAACCCCGTTGAAGCACGTGAAGCATCACTTGAAAAGCCTGAAAATCTAGATGTTGAATATGATATTCCAACAACTGTTGAAACATTAGACGGTTTTATTGACAAGGATGAAAACGGTTTAAAGGCAATGATTAAAGAGCTTGGTCTTGCAATGGATTTTGATGACATCAGCTTCTGTCAGAAGTATTTTAAAGACACAGAAAAGCGTAATCCAACAATTACTGAAATAAGAATGATTGACACATACTGGTCAGACCACTGCCGTCATACTACATTCTTAACAAAGCTTGAAGACATTAAATTCCACAATGACTATATTGAAAACGCATATAAGGACTATATTGATTCAAGAAAGTATGTTTACGGCGACAGAGATAAGTCAATCTGCCTGATGGACATTGCAACAATGGCTGTTAAAAAGCTCAAAAAAGACGGCGTTTTAAAGGTTCTTGATGAATCAGAGGAAATAAATGCCTGCAGTATAAAGGTAACAGCAATGGTTGACGGCAAGCCTGAAGAATGGCTTGTTATGTTCAAAAACGAAACACACAACCACCCGACAGAAATCGAACCCTTTGGCGGTGCGGCAACATGCCTCGGTGGTGCTATCCGTGACCCGCTTTCAGGTCGAGTATATGTATATCAGGCTATGCGTGTTACAGGCAGTGCTGACCCGACGAAGCCTGTTTCTGAAACAATTCCGGGCAAATTGCCTCAGAGAAAAATTACAACAACAGCAGCACACGGCTACAGCTCATACGGCAACCAGATTGGTCTTGCAACAGGACTTGTAAACGAAGTTTATGACGAAGGCTACGTTGCAAAGCGTATGGAAATCGGTGCAGTAGTTGGTGCAGCACCTGCTAAAAACGTTGTAAGAGAATGCCCTGAAAAAGGCGACGTTATTATTCTTCTTGGCGGACGCACAGGACGTGATGGTTGCGGCGGTGCAACAGGTTCGTCAAAGGCACACACTGAAGAATCACTTACAACCTGCGGTGCTGAAGTGCAAAAGGGTAATCCCCCCGAGGAAAGAAAAATCCAGCGTTTGTTCAGAAATCCTGATGTTACAACACTTATCAAAAGATGTAACGACTTTGGTGCAGGCGGCGTATCAGTTGCAATCGGCGAGCTTGCAGACGGTCTTGTAATAGAGCTTGACAAGGTACCCAAAAAGTACGACGGCTTAACAGGCACAGAGCTTGCAATTTCAGAGTCACAGGAACGTATGGCGGTTGTTGTACGTGCAAAGGATGCTGACAAGTTCATCGCTCTTGCACAAAAGGAAAATCTTGAAGCTACACTTGTTGCAACAGTTACAGACGAGAACAGACTTGTTATGAACTGGAACGGCAACACAATATGCAACATCAGCCGTGATTTCTTAAATACAAACGGTGCAGAAAAGCACGCAGTTGCAGAGGTTGCAAAGGTTGACCTTGAAAACAACGTATTTAAAACTGAAAAGGTTACAGATATAAAAGCAAAATGGTTAGAAACTGCAAAAGACTTAAATGTTTGCAGTCAGAAAGGTCTTGTAGAGCGATTTGACAGCTCTATCGGTGCAAACAGCGTGTTTATGCCTTACGGCGGTAAGAATATGATGTCACCAATGCAGTCAATGGTTGCAAAGCTCCCTGTATTAAAAGGAGAAACAACAACAGGTACTGTAATGTCATACGGCTACAGTCCAAAGGTTTCAAAGTGGAGTCCATACCATGGTGCAGCTTACGCAGTAGTTGAATCTGTTGCAAAAATCGTTGCAACCGGCGGCGATGCAAAGGATGCATATTTAACATTCCAGGAATACTTTGAGCGTTTGCGTGATGTTCCCGAAAGATGGGGCAAGCCAGTTGCGGCACTTCTTGGCTCATATGAAGCACAGATGAAATTGGGTATTGCTGCAATCGGCGGCAAGGACAGTATGTCAGGCTCATTTGAGGATATTGACGTACCTCCCACACTTGTTTCATTTGCAATCAATAAATTAGATGTTACAAAAGCTGTTTCAACAGACATCAAAGAGGTTGGCAGCAAGCTTTACTTAATAAAAGCCAATGCAGACGAAAATCTGTTACCTGATTATGATGACTTAAAAGCAAAATTTGCTTATGTTACAAAGCTTATAAATGACGGCAAGGTGCTTTCATCATTTGCTGTTACAGGCGGTGGCATCTGTGAAGCTGTTTCAAAAATGTCATTTGGTAACAACATCGGTGCAAAAATTGATACAAACGAGGATTTATTCGCTCCGCTTTACGGTTCAATCATCCTTGAAACAAAAGAGGATATCGACGGCATATTGCTTGGTACTACCATCAAGGATGAAATCGTTGCAAATGGTGTAAGTATTAAGATTGATGAAATTCTCGATGTTTGGAAAAAGCCTTTGGAAAAGGTGTTCCCAACAAAGGCAAAAAATCCCGAAGGCAATATTGAAAGCTATTCATATAATGAAAGAAACACAAAAGCTCCTGCAGTTATTTCAGGCAAGCCGAAGGTATTAATACCTGTATTTCCCGGTACAAACTGTGAATACGACACAGCCAGAGCATTCGAACGTGCGGGTGCAGAGGCAGAAATATTTGTATTCAAAAACCTTACTGCCGCAGACGTTAATGAGTCAGTTGAAAACCTTTCAAAGCTTATAAATCAGTCACAGATAGTAATGCTTCCGGGCGGTTTCAGTGCAGGTGACGAGCCTGACGGTTCAGGTAAGTTTATCGCAACAACCTTCAGAAATCCGAAGCTTACAGAGGATATACACAATCTTCTTTATAAGCGTGACGGCTTGATGCTTGGTATATGCAACGGCTTCCAGGCACTTATAAAGCTTGGTCTTGTACCATTCGGCAAAATTGTTGAAACAGACGATACTTGCCCGACACTTACATATAATACTATCAACAGACACGTTTCTCAGATAGTATATACAAGAGTTGCATCAACACTTTCACCATGGTTTAAGAACGTTGAAGTGGGTGATATTCATTCAGTTGCCGTTTCACACGGTGAAGGACGTTTTGTTGCTGATGAAAAGACCGTTGCAGAGCTTGCAAAGAATGGTCAGATTGCAACACAGTATGTTGACTTAAACGGCAATCCTACATATGATATTGCATTTAACCCCAACGGTTCAGTTTGTGCAATTGAGGGTATCACAAGCCCTGACGGACGTGTGCTTGGTAAAATGGCTCATTCAGAGCGTATTTCACCTAATGTGTATAAGAACATCTATGGCGAAAAAGACCAGCAGATATTCAAATCAGGCGTAATGTACTTTAAATAAATATCACACCGGCTGAGCCGGTGGTTTTATAATAGCCCTATAAGGGCATTACACTGGCTACCTCTAAAGAGGTACGCCATAAGCTAAAGCTACCTATCGCATTCTTTTCTCAAGGGGTACTATTGATTTTTAAACGGATCAATGTACTCCTTGAAAGATAATTGATCATATATCATATCTTCTTTTTCTTGCTCCCTTATGTATTTTGCTATTCCTTGTTTACTTCCTCCAACCGTGCTAACATAATATCCTCTGCACCAAAAATGCCGATTACCATACTTATATTTTAAATTTGAATATCTTTCAAATATTATCATTGTGCTTTTCCCTTTCAGATATCCCATAAAGTCACTCACTCGTTGATTTGGTGGTATTTCAACAAGCATATGTATATGATCTGGCATAGCGTGAGCTTCTATTATTCCCACGTGTTTCCGTTCACATAATTCCCTCAATATTGCACCTATATCTCTTTTTAATTTTCCATATATTTCTTTTCTTCTATACTTTGGTGCAAAAACAATGTGATATTGACATTTCCAACTTGTGTGTGATAGACTATATGTGTCGTTAGATTGATTTTTCATTCTAATGCCTCCCGTTTTGGTTTTTTGAATGCGATTGGTAGTCACATTTACATTATCAAAACGGTATTTTTTTGTCAATACTGACACTAAAGTCCGTACATTCCACCTGCATAGCAGGTGGTTTTGTTATCAATATAAAAAAAATAACACCTACTATTGAAGTAAGTGTTATTATTATGATGTACAGTCAACTATTTTCTGTATTTGTTGATTATATTTTGTATTGTTCCCACACTGCAAGAATGAATTTCTGCGAGTTTTCTTACAGTGTAACCATAATTTTGACGTTGTTCAAAAATTTTATTTTCTTGTTCATTATTAAATTTTGAACGTCTTCCTGCTTTTGAAACAGTATTATTCTTTATAGCTTGTTGTAGTTCTACAATTTTCCTTCTAAGCTCAAAATTTTCCCTATATAACCTATTGTTTTTTAATTCGTGTAATTCTTGGTTTTCTTTAAGTAATTTGTTGTTTTCACGCGCACACTTAATTACGCATTGGTATATTTCATAATATGCGTTTTTGATTGTCTTTAGCTTTTCTAAATTGTCTGGGTATGGCTTTTTATTAATGGTTACATTGTAATTATAGGATTTTAAATCGTTTTCTAAATTATAAAGTTCTTGATACATCGTATCTATTATCACATCTAACTTCTTAGCCATATTCTCATCCCTCTGTTGTTCATATATATTTATGAACATAATATCATACCACTGCTCTCTTGTCAAGATTTGTTCATAATAATTAATCAACAGAATAGGCAAACTAATAATTACATTTTAGTATTTTTATAAGTCGAATGAACAAATAAAACCTCATCTGTTTTTGTTCTTATCTCATATTTGACCTCTTTCAATATAGTATATGGATTAACTTGTCCACATGCAACATCTACACAATCTGGGAATGCCGAAAAAACATTTAATTTAATCGGTTCATCTTTTTTGTCTTTGTTTGTTTGATAAAGAAACAAATAATATTTTTCGGCACTATGTCTTTTTGACGGAACAACCAATAAATAATCTGCATTTATAAAAGATCTTCGTGTTTTTCCATTTCTTTGTATTATATTACTTTTCTTTATATCCCATCTATATATTTTCCCATTATATGAATTATCTAATATGTACTCTATATTTTGAAGAGCTTCTATACGATCTTTTATTGTGTATGGTTTGCCAGTTATAATATTATAAGTTCCGTCTATGGGTTTATTCAAATCCACACTATACTTAATGTCCAAAAAAGTAATTTCTTTATTTAGAATCTTATTATAAACAGCGATTTTTTGCTTTGAATTTGCAACTGCAATTTTAGGAATATCAGCTATATGATCTATGCCAAAGATATGAGTGAATTCGTCTTTTTGACTAGATAAGACAGAGATTTTAATTTTTCTCTTTTTGTTGCCTAACGTATATATATAATCAAATTTAATCGCATTTGAAAATGACTTCGCAGCATTATAAAGTATATCTCCCATAAGTAACGTAAACACCCTTTCTCACTAAAAAAGCCCTGTGAATAATCACAAGGCTCAATAGTCATATTTTGTTTTCGGTTTTCACCTATTCGAGTCGTGGCTCATATGAAACCAAAAATAAGCTCCAGAATATATCCACTCGAATGAACATATCTTTCAACACTTAGCAAAGCACTCCAACTTTCGTATCGTTGCTTGCCCGACAGTGATACTGTCTGCTCAACAAAAGTAACTTCTGTTGCTGTATTTATTATAACACATCTGTGGTATAATTACAACTATTGTTTTTTGTATATTTTGAATAAATATTACAAAAAAAATTAGGTGTTATCACAATCATTATATTCAAAAATATATAAAATGTGATATTTATGTTCAATTTTACTATAATCCATTTTTTACTTTGTTTCCCTTTTTCTTTACTATAAAATAAAACAAAACAACTATAGATATATAAAACCATAGATTATATGACTTTTGTTTTAAAACCTAATACAGAAGTAAGGTTTTATAGAAAATAATTGACTGTAGTATTTCGGGTCCATATTGGGACGTGACATGTGAGTAGAACTGCTAACCAATATTTTAAGGAACGCAGCACTATTCAGAATGTAAAATACCGCCCACTATCGGCTGGCTTACTGTGTACTAATTATCTACTGTGCGATTATCCGTTTCGTTTTTGATCCGTAAATCTATAGATTTTTTAATAAAGCCATTAACAGTTTCATTCAGTTCTAAAGATATATCTTTGATTTCTTGATACTTTTCTTTAGTCACATCTAACGGGATACGTTTAAGTTTTTCTTTGGCGTATTTTATATCATATTCTGCTTTTTTATCTTTATCAACAGCCATAAAATCACCCCTTGACAACTTATGTTAATTATGTTAATATAAAGATAACAAAGGAACGGTTTTGACGTTCCGCAATAAGTCGCTTTATTTTAAAAGTCGCTCATTTGGCAGAATGGGCGACTATTTTTTTATGTTCTTTATAATTTCTAACACTACAATAAGTAATATTAATCCAACTATATCGTTCATAAACAACACCCCTTTCTTCGAGGTGTCGGAACAGTCGCCACCGTCCCAATGCTACAATTATATAATATCACATATGCAAAACTATGTACATAGTATATTTTCACAAACAATGTACGTAGTTTTTGTATAACTTTACTGTTGTGTTTCGACTACGTACGTAGTATAATATACTCATAGTCAAGGTTGCAACGACAACCGACTAAATAATTTATTTAAGGAGTGTGTCAAATTATGACAGCCAAAAACATTGAATTAAAATGCAAGGAGTTAAAAGAGTTGGTTCGTATGTCTGAACAGCTCAACGCAGAAATTGAAAGTATCAAAGATGAACTTAAAGCAGAAATGCTTGCAAGAAACACAGATGAGATTATAACGAATGAATATAAAATCCGTTATACAGCTGTTACAAGTAACCGCTTTGATACAACATCATTTAAAGAAAAGTATAATGATTTGTATAATCAGTTTGTAAAAACTACAACATCAAAACGTTTCAGCGTAGCATAAATGAAAAGCCCTTACAAGAGCGGCAACTCTTATATAAGGGCAACGTAACAACCCAAACTCGAATGGAGCGGTTACATTTATATTATACCGCTAACCGCTCCAAATGTCAAATTTAAAGGAGTGTTAATATAATGAATAATTTAATAGACAAAAAATATGGAAATATTATTGGAAAGCTGTGTTACAAGGACATTGTAACAGACAGCATAATTACTTTTTTCATACCGATAGAATACAAAGAAATTAACATTGATTTATTAAAGGTGATTATTGACCAAGCAAAAAAGATAAATATATATGATGTTGATTTTGAACACTTGGCATTAAACCTTCGTATTGATATTTACAAAGATGCAGAGCCGCGAATCGAAACTGAGTTACAGGTATTGCTTAATGATAGGGACGATTTTATAGACGACAACCATATTGTTGACACATGGCAGGAGCTGTTTATTTCAATTGATATTTCAGAAGAAATGCTAAAAGATATTATTTTCAATTGTATAACAGCATAATTACAGGGCGGTGAAATCCGCCCAATATATTAATGAAAGGATGCTAATTATGAAATGGTTTAAAAATCCTAAAACCGCAGAGGAATTAAAAAAGCAATACAAACAGCTTGCGGTGAAATATCACCCCGACCTCGGCGGTAGTACAAAAGATATGCAAGAAATTAATGACGAGTATGACATATTATTTGCACGGTTAAAAGATATACATACAACAGCAGACGGCGAAACATACACAGCAAGAGAAGAGTCAAGAGAAACGCCGGACGAGTTCAAAGACATTATCAATGCAATTATCAAGCTTGACGGTATTCAAATTGAGCTGTGCGGTTCATGGATATGGCTGACCGGAAATACATTCCCACACAGGGAAATATTGAAGCATTTAAACTTCCGCTTTAGCAAATCCAAAACAGCTTGGTATTTTCATACTGAAGGATACCGTAAGAACAATAACAAAAAGTTTACGCTTGATGAAATTCGTGACTTGTACGGCTCGGAAATGATTACAACTAAACCGCAGCTGAAACTTGAAATTGTATAATTTATGTGGGCGGTGACAGTACCGCCTTAATATCAAAGAAAGAGGTATATAATATGAATAAAAATATGGTCCGATTAAAGTTTAAAAGGAAAGCACAGTATTTGTGTGTGTTGATATTAGGAATATTAACCATAAATATCGCAGTTAGTTTGTGTAAATACCCAGAAAAATATATCACTACTTGGAAATATCAATTGCAAAATGATATAAAGCAAGGAAATCAAGTTGCTATTGACTATTACAACAATACATATATTGCTAATGGCGTAGAACTATATTAAATACCATGTTAATTGAAAGCGAGTAAAAAATTTATGAATATGAATATAGAAATTTTGGATTACATAACAACTATTCAACAGAAACACGATACAGTAAATCGGTTACTGTCTATATTGGCAAATAAGTATTTCAATAACGAGCCAAGCAGCAGAGAAGATATGTTATTATTTGCTAAAGACTATAATGATATGAGCGAATTAATTACCGCAGTCTTGGACTATAATAACACAGTTAAAGATATATTGAGTGAGTTGGAAAAATTGATACAGAATACCAAAGTATTTCCGATAGTTATGGAGAGTTTACAGGCTACAAAGACATTAGTTACAGATGCTCTGCAAGAATACTGTTATATCAACGATGCAGAATGTTATGCCAAATATAATTTTAAACGAATTTCTGCAACGCTTGAAGCGGTAAGAACACTAAATGCTGATGCCATAAGAATATTGGAATCAGACGTAATAAATATTGAATAATAGATTGGAGGTAAATGGAATGGAAAAATTCACAAAAGAGGATTACATAAAAGAATTAAATGCGTTCACGGAGCAGTTAAACGCAAAAGCGAAAAAACACGGCATCTTTAAATCTAAAGCTGAAGAAGAGCAAGAGAAAAAAGAAAAGGCTGACCGCTTGGAAAAAACAACAGAAACATACATAACTTATATAAGCCGGTATGATAAAGCACGAGAAATGATTGAGCAGTTAAAAGCCAATGGTTATGATCTGAAATTCTCTACTGAAATGGAGAGCAAATATACCGATGATGAATGTAATTGCTTTTTAATAGGTTGGAAGGAAATACCTAATAAAGACGTTGTTTATGAACTATATAAAGACTGTTTGACTTACAATGAAAGCAATGAGTTATATGATAAGCTCATGCAGCAGGATTTAATAGAGGAAGTAAAAATGAATAATCAGCAAGATACAACAAACAATGCGGAGCTTATAGAATTATTGGATGCTGAAGGATATTTAACTATCTACCACGGACACGTAACAGAGGATTTGACAAATCATAGCGCAAAACCCGTTACAATAGAGTTTCTTCGAACGCAAAACCGAACGCATTATGTAAACTTTCCCTGTTGAAAACGGCTTGATTATGCGGTTTCTGATATGTACTAAGTGTTTAATTGGCTATGTTTTTCAAAATTTAATGGTTCGACAACACTTTTGAATACAATGTATAAATGGAAGCAACTATATACTTAAATCATTTATCAATATAATATTAAATGTTGATTTAAATACACAGGTTATACAAGATAGACTACTATTTGACCCAAAAATCGGTTAGAAATTGGTTAGAAATTTAATAAAAAAGAAAAATAAATTAAATTATAAAAAACAAAAATCCTCAAAAACCGCTTTGTTAAAAGGTTTTTGGGGATTTTTCTGGAGCTGTCTAGCAGATTCGAACTGCCGACCTCTTCCTTACCAAAAAATCACACATCCCATAAAATAAGCATTTAAAGACGCATTGACTATTTTCGACCAAAAAACAAATTCACTTCTTACAAAAATTATATCAAAATTGCTTTATAACGTCAATGCAATTTACTGCCTTTTCAACCAATAATAAAAGGCTTCATTTGATGCATCCCTTGCTTTATCACGACACTTTTTAACCGCTTTGTAATAATCATTCAAAGAGCCGTATCGTCTTTTAGCAATTTTATCAAGTTCTTTTTCGTAAACGCCAATATACATATTCTGTAAAGTCTGACTTTGTTTTTCGTTAAGCTTGACTTCATAATTAATTCCAGCTTTTTTATTCTTGTAAGAAAACGTATCATCGGCAACAGGTGCATAAAGGCTGTTACAGTCATATCCATTGCTTTTCATGTCAGAATATAGCTTACGCACAACCTTTGCATACTTAAATCCACCTGCCTTATCAATACGCTCACACTGCTCAGCAGAATAATTCTTACTCAGATTAACAAGTAACTCTGCTTCGTCCTCGTCAAAACCGTTTTTGATTGCAATTCTGTAAGCATCACCCTCGTTGTACTTTTCTGGCAATGCTGCTTTAAATCCAATGTAATCACCCGGAGCAATTTTCTTTTTCTCTGCCAGTGCAGTTTTTGCATAATGTTCCTTATATGTTTCGGACTTCTCATATCCGGTTGACATTTCAGCTCTTGCTTTCGCCCTGGAATATTCATACACATCACTGATGAGCTTTGCTTTGGTTTTAGCATCAGCATTTTTATAACCGATAGTATCTGTCAAATCACGAAGCCCCTGCATAGCTTTCTTTGAACAGCTGTCAACATACTTTTCATATTCCTTTGTATGTAAAGTGTATTTTTTGCCATCATACTCATAGCTTTCATCTGGAACACCAAACATAACATTCCCCTTTATATTGTTGTCGTCAAGCTGCTTCTGCAGATTAATAACCTCGTTGTAAACGGCTTTGTCTTTTTCAGGTACCAGGCTGTAAACCTTGCCTTCATTCATCACCCTGTAAAACATATTTGACATTTTAACCGTTTCTTTTGTCTTGCGGCGGTTCGTGATGTCACCATACACAGCCACAGGCACTTCATTTGCTTCCACACGCCTTAAATATTCCTCATTCTCGCTGTCGCTTAAAGAAGAACGACCTTCTTCATAATATTTACGTTTTTCATCAAGAGCCGAAGGTCCTCCTAAAGCTCCCTTAGTGTAATTCCAAGGTGTTTGTTCGACAGCAAATTTAAGATTACCTTTGTTGTCATATTCACCGCCCTCTGCAACCGTCTTAATTCCTTTAATAGTTTTTAATAATTGGTTCGCGCCAACACCAACCGGCTTTGCTAAATATGTTATCGGAGCAGCTCCTGTAGCAATATCACTTATATTGCTATATATATTCCCTTCATTATTAGCAAGATTTTCAAAACCACTTTTTATTAATTCAAAGTCTGGCAATGCCGATTTAATAGGGTAACGCCCACCATAGTATGCGCCTACATATGGAATTTCACCTATTATATCATCCCTAAGATTTGTTAATCTTTGTTTAGCATCCTTTTCTGATTTTACAATTCTATCACCTTCAAAAATTGCATCAAAAATATTAGGTACAACATTTCCGGTAAGTGCTTCATAAACAGCAATAGATGCTCCAATTGGGTCAAATATTGCAGGACTGCCTATTAGTTTTTCCAAACTTTCATTAAAGAGAAATGCAGTAAGTGTATATTTTATTATTACACCCAACAAAGCCTTAGCAAATTTATCCTTATGCCCTTTTGGAAATTTGTTCTTGAGTTCTCTTGGCATATCATGCAACAAATTTGCATATTGATTGTAATTTTCAAGTTGAAAACCGGTAAAAATTTTTATCAATGGATTTCTCGCATAATATATAACAGGTTGCTCGCCTTTTGCTCTGCCGGCAATGATGCGCTTTGCATATTCATTTGCATCTTTTAATGCGTCAGTCTCACTCATACCAGCATCAATATTCTGTATATATTTTGCCCTTAAAACAACATTTGACACTATAGTATCAACATGAATTGCCAAATCACTTGCCATATCCAACTTATCTGACAAACTCGTAGTTATTTTTCTAATTCCTTTTCTGTTTACTAAAAAATCCGAACGCATTTTCAAGTCATCTTTATCAAATATAAAAGACTTAAAGCCGTTAACAAAATACTTATTTGGTATATCTTTACTTGCAAGCGGTATTGGTGATAAATTTTTAACTGCACTCGTAAAACTTTTAGCAACAAGATTACCTCTTATGTTTCGATCTAAAGCAGTTGTAACGTTGTACACCCATCTGCCGAGTCCATCCTCCATCAATCTGTCATATTTTGATTTTTTGTTTGCAATAATGTTTGTATATTCGACTAAATTGCTTACTAACCCGTTTAATTTTGAAAGTTTTCTTTTTTTAATTTCTTGTATACGGTCAACTTTATCTTCATTACTCAAATTGCTCTCATATATTTCTTGCAAAGCTTCTTTTACACCAGCATCAGAATATTTCGCCCTTAATTCTGATTCTATCGCTCTAAGTCTTTTAATATTCTCTGTTTGATAAATAACATCAGCTATACCGACAATGTATTTCTGAAAGCCTGTTACAGCATCATAAACAGTTTGTTCGCCCTTTCGTTGCATTGCGTGTCCAAACCATGTTTTGTTGGGTTTAAATGTATCTGTTCTGCCTGCGATGTCAGCAGGTAGTTCTGAAACATTAGCATCTATACCAACAATCTCTTTTAATTTGCCAAGAAACGCGTCACTGCCGTCCTCACCAAAATGTGGGAAATAATGTTTTCTGTAAGGAATAGGGTCCTCACCATTTGCAACAAGAGTTTCATTGGCAAGCTCCCATAACTCATCATACGATTTTCGAAAAACAGTAATAGCTTTAGCGACTTTATCTGTGTTCAACCCCTTGTTATCTCTCAAAAACTCTCGTTCGCGCTTTTCGAGTTCAGAAATTTCGTTCTTTACCTCTTCTGATTTTTTCTTTACTGATTGTAATTCTTCACACCTTGTACGTACTTCACCCAAAAACTGTACTGCATTACTTTCTGTTTCATTCAACTTCAATGATGCTATTTTATCACAATATTTATTTATGAGTCGTACTGCATCTGCATTAGCTTTAGAAACAGGCGCAAAAACTGTGTCGTTAAATTTCTTTGCTACATTGGCATCAGGTATAATAATTTCCATATTACGTTCTTGCGTATTTAGATTTAACAATAAATTTCCACTTACATCCTTCCAGTCATCAGATGTTTCAATAAGACTTTTGGCCTCGTTTGAAAAATTTTTACGAACTTGTTTTTTGTATTCATCAACCTGCGTTTGTACTTCATCTAAAGCTTTTTTTGCCTCATATACCTTTTTAATGCCGGCAATGTTAAGGTCAGGGTCAAGCTGTTCAAATGTTTTTTTACCTCTCACTAACTGGTCAAGTGCCACATTGTCCTCATCTGTTAAAAACTCACGCTTTGCAAGCTTGTCATAATTTCGTTGTAAACTCGTTTTGTCTGCATGTAGCTTTATAACATCCTTAACAGTCAAAGCAGTAGCTTCTTCAGAAGCCTTGTTTTTGCTTTCAACTGAATTAATATACCTTCCAGCCATTTTAAATTGCTTTAAAACAGTGTCAAAAGAATTGTTAAACTCATTACGCATATATTCCTTGAAATCCTCGGCATAAGCTCCGTCTGCATAATCTGCCATATTGGTTTCTGTAATTCTTATGCTGTCTGCAACCTCAGCAATTTTCAAAAGCTGGTCTGCAGGATGCGTTATATCCGCCGGGAATAGCTCCGGATAGCGTTCTGATAGCTCTATGTACTTGCTGTCAATCGCAATTCCTTCCTCACCGATGCGGATTACTCTTCTTCTGCGTAAGTCAGATAAATCAGGGATGTCACTCTTGTCCTGCTCTGATATGGTAAACTTAGTGTTTTTAATCTCATCTTTCAATCCCTTGTAGGTATTGTAAAATTCGTCATTGATAATACGGCCGTTCTCGTAAGCCTTTTCAAATATGTTGTCAATCATCTGCGGAGTAAGCTCACCAAATGCTTTGTACTGCTGCCAAGCTTCGTTAAATAACGGCTTCATAACATCCTTGTTTACCGATGCAGGAATATTCATTATTTCAGCAAGCTTTTTTATGAATTTTGTACGTTCACCACGAAGGATGCTGTCAACCTTTCTGCTTTCATCAATCACATCAGCATTGGCATTAGCTTTACCCTTGCCCTTCATCGTGCTGTGTCTAATATCATCTTTTTTTGTGTTAAATCGCTCTGATAAAGGAATTATATTTTTATTGTCATCATAAGTAACGGTTTTCGCAGATTTAACGTTTCCTTTATAAAGTATTCCATAAGAAGTTACGCCATTGCCCTCGACTGCTTTCAAAGCATCATAACCATATTTCCTTGCACACTCAGCAAACAAAGGCGTATTTGTTATAGTCCAAAGGCTGTTAGATTCATGTTGCCTTCCTTGTTTCCAACAATTTAATATTTCATCTTGACCAAACCCTATAGAATCTGCAAAATTATATAGCTCATTTATATTATTAATCGGCTTTTCTATATTGCCGACGTCAAGAATTTTGTCTGCTTTAACAAACAAATCATAAACATTGCTTCCGTTAACAGTATGTAACTGTTTTCTTATATCAGCGTCCCCGTTTCCAAAATCCTGATATGAAGTGTATCCTTCAGCATAATCCAAATCAGGTGTAACCCAAATGGCATTATCAGCCTTGAATTTTATAAATACTTCTTTAGATGTTGTACCGTGATACATGTTAACCGGAACAAATCCTTCTTGTTGCGCTTTTTCAAGCAACATCTGTCGTGCTAAATCCTCGTTAGAATTTATAGCTTCGAAATATCTTCTATCGTCGGTGGCTTTGTTGCCGGTAAGCCTGTGTGATGTCTCATCTTCATTTGGATACCTTGGTACTCTTTCCACCGATACGCCACTATTTCCCTTACTTCCTCCAATGTTCGAGGCCTCTTTGTTGTTATTAACTTCTCCACTCTGCGTTTGAATGTCGTTTTCTGCCAGGGTTCCGGGAACATTTCGTTTATTAGCTTTATCCCCTCTTCCCTGATTCCCAAGCTCATCAGATATTCCGCTAATTCTTGTGCTGTTATGAATGTCGGAGCCATAAATAATACCATCCTTTTTTAATAATTCTTCAACATTATTATATTGCATAGAATTATTAATGTCAATGTCCCCCGAATGCTGCACATCAGTCTTGTCCTTCATATTTACCACAGAATCAGCCATAATTTTTGTAAGCTGGTCGCGTGCCTTTAAAAGCTTCCTTGTGTACTCGCTCACATAGCCGTTCTCGTTTGCTGTGCTTGCCTTAAATCGTTCAATAAGTCCGTTTATATAATCAAGTACCCTTTGACCAAAAGTAACGTCCTGCTCAAAAATACGCCTGTATTTTTTGGGGTCAGCTATAATGTCACCCATTATGTCAGCAACAGCTTCTTCCTGACCAAGTCCTGTAAGGCTGTCAAAATTGCTGTCAGCTCCAAGCTCATTTCTTACAATATTCACAAGCTTGTTGTAGCTCTCAATGTCCGTTTCCTTCATCTGATGCACAACCTCATGACCTAAAACAACGCTGTACGGATTTTCAGCATTAACATTAATGTATATGTGACCGTTTAAATATGAGCCATTAACACCAATATCTGCAACATCATAATCCTTTGAAGTGCTTTTGAAGAATGTAACGTCAAGCCCTGCCTTTTTTGCATCGTTAATAAGCTTACGCTGTATGTGGGTAAGCTTTCTGTGTTCGGTTAAAACAGGCGTGTCAATCGCTTTGCCCGTCTTTTGGGATAGTTTTGCACGTCTTACCTGCTCATATTCCATTACGTGAGGTGTAACCCTTGCTTCCCCCTTCGGCTGTTCCGTAGAAACAGGCTCACTGTTCACGTTGCTTGTGTCACTCTGTACATCACCCTTCGGCATTTCTGTTGACGGTGGTGTTTTTGTATCGCTCGCCGCACTTTTAACGGATCCTGCAGTACCAAAGAAACCACCCGAAATTGCACCGCCTGCATAAGCCATAGCACTTTCTTTTATGTATATATCAATAAAAGCAGACTTTTCTGCTTCTTTTTTGGTCATTCCCTGACCCACATACTGTAACACACGCATATTATAATTTGATTTTTCCCCCATTATAAGCGAATCAGATATGTTGTTTATAATCTGCGTTATAAATTCTTCACTACCCTCTAAATGAGCCTGCTTTGCAATTTCTGCAGCATACTTTTTAAAACCAGACTTAGGCATTTTTGCAATTTTAAATAAATTTTCAATCGGCAAACGCTCTGCAAAGTATTCCGCCGCTCCCGATGCAATGCCCGATGCCAACGCCTGCCCTGCTGATGCTCCACGCTTTGTTGCATCATACGCCGCCTCTGCTGCTGCATTGCTTGACATTATAAAAGGAGCTGCTGCAGAACCAAACGGCAAAGAAACGGCCATATCTGCCATTGACAAACCAGTACTTATAAGCAAGCTTTCCATTGTCCCTTTGTTCTCTGTCAAACCTTCCGAAATCGCACCACGTTTTGCAACACCGCTGAATGTGGGTGCATATATGTTAACCGGCACATCTTCGCCAGTTACTAAGTTTGATATATTTTGTGTTGCTGTTTCAACATTAGCATGTAGAGAGGTAAGTCCCATCATTGCGTGCTGACCAAAAGATTTTTCAGGATGTTCTTTTGACTGTTCATAAGCCTCCTGTGTTTCAGCTGCCGACCTTCTTTTGTCAATAATCCTGTCAATTACATCAAGATAATCACGTGCTTTTTCCTTACCGAATTTATTGTAATAATAGTTGTATACCGCACGTTCTGTATCATCCATATAGTAGTAATAATCATATATTCCTGAATGTGCAACAGGATTTATCCTGTTTTCATTTTTCATTTTTTTAGTTGCAGAAGGTGTTCTGTTTATGGCTTCGTGCGTAGCATCTATGCCATTTGTTGCATAATATTTACTGTACTGCTCAAAATCATCTTCAAACTGCACTCCTTCAAGCATTTGCTTTTTGTCAGCTGCTGTTTTAAAATATTCGTTTGTTTTATGTATCTGATTTTCAGCAGACTTTTTATACAACTTACCCTCTACACCATAAGAATAAATTTCTTTATTTCGCTTATCTTCTCTTTCCTTTGAGGACTTTGCAGCTTGTATGGACATAGATTTTTGCACGTTTTTATCGTTAAAACCGACATCAGGCATCCCATCTAAATTCACATCACCATCAAATCCATATACTTTTTTAATCTGTTGCGGATTGATAAGTGTATCTTTGTCAATTTTTACACTGTCAATCTTCTTTTTGGCGGTTTCTTTCTTTTGCTCATATTCTTTTTTTGCCTGCTGTTTAGTAGGTTTCAAATTACCGTCGAAGGTGTAATATTCTTTTTTTGTTTTGTCTTTACCGGTAGGAATGTCTGTTAAAGCATTATCAAGTGCAAGCTTCACACGTTCCTTCTGTTTCTGTTTTTCCTGTTCTTCTCTTCGTTTCTTGGTCTCACGCAATAATATTTCTTCGGCAAGATTTCTTTTTTCTTCCGGAATTTCAATACCATATCGTTTCGCCATTTGTATATACCTCCTTTGTATCAAAAAAGACACCTGTAATTCAGATGTCTTGACAAAGGAATATGCTTGTTGGTATAATATCTAATGCAGATAGAGGGTATCGAGGACGGTTGACCATCTTACCGTGAAAGGTAGGTGGTGCAAATGAAACATTACATAAGATTAATTTTTCTTACGCTTTTGTTTTTAATTGCTTTTACTATAAAAGTAAAATAGCCGTCCCACGTCCAAAGGTAACGGCTATTTAGTCAAAAACTTTGGTCAACCGTTCAAAACGGTAACCCCTTATCTGCTTTTATTTTACCACCGCATATCCTTATTGTCAAGTCTGATATTTAATTTTGTTATTTCATCAACGGATTTGCCGCACGAAGCAAATATGCTGCAAGCTCATCATCTGTAACAGTTTGGTCAGAATAATCATCTACATCAATACCATATTTTCCGGTATAGTTGTTACTTCCCAAACCGCCATATATCTTGGCACGCTGTGCATCACTGTATAAATGATTGTCGTCATACTCTCGTAACTGCTTTTCGTATATCTGTGGCTGATAACGTCTTAATAAGTTAAGTTCCTCCTGCAGCTGTTCAACAGTAATGTTTCCCTGCCTGATTGCAAGCTGTAGCTGTTCAGGCAATGCTTCAAGCTCAATGTTTGCCTTTTTAAGCTCAGTCAATGCACGCTGATAATTCATATCACTGTCACGCATATTCGCCGCATGCTGCTGTTCTGTAATCGTTCTGTTCCATTCAGTGTCGTATCTGTTATATAAAGTATCAGATAACGCCTTATCCCTGTTCCACTGGTCAGCATAACGGCCGTAGGCAGTGTTGTCCATATCTTTAGATATGTTGTACCTCTGCAAAAGCTTGTTGTACGCCTGCTCTGCAAGCTGCGGTATCATGTCGGCAGTTTTCTGTGCATACGCCTGTCCCACCTGTGCAGTAGCGGCAGAAGCCCAGCTGTTGTTGCGTCCTCCGCTTAATGCTGTAAGATTAGAATACGTCTTGTCCTGTGCTGCAGCACTCTGGCGTGCATACATATCTGCATACGCCTTAAAATTCGGGTCAGTATCAGGATTATACCGAAAATTCCTTATAGCATTTGCATCAAGCTCTAACTGCTGCTGATACGGTGATTTGTACGTGCTGTCAAGCTTTTTCATATACTTGTTGGAATTGTTAAGCAAACCGCCATTTATAACATTGTTGTTGAATGTTCTGTAATTCATATCATCAGCACCAATGCCGTAAATGTCCCTTATCTGTTGGTTTTCAGTAGTTGCACGTTTGGCAACATCTGAATTTTTGTCCGGCTGTGCTTCCCACATTGCCTTGTTTGCCGCATACTTTCTTTGTATAAGCTCCGGCATAGCTCCATAACCTGTGTTTGTCATATTACTCACCCTCCTAAATAAACCTTGATTACCAAAGCGACAATGCCTGAAGCAATAACACCGACCAACCACAGCACGGCAGTCATTTTCAAATTCATAATAGCAAGCCGCTTGTCATCGTTTGCAAGCTTTCTGTCCATGTCGTCACGTTTTGAGCCGCAGTCCGTGATTTTTACATAACGTTCATCAAAACGCCCCTCAAGCTCACGAATAAACTCGTTTGTAATCTCCATCAGCTTTCACCTGCTTTCAGCTCATATACTGCAGACTCAATAATGTTCTTCAAATCCTCGTCAGACACTTTAAATTTCTGCTTAATCCAATCCCTTACATAATTAAACTTCACAGCACCCATGCCCGACTTGTTGTATATCTGCTCTGCAGCCTGTACTGCAGTTTTTACTGCCTCATACAACCTGTGCTTTTTTAGGTACGGTATTATGTAACACGTAACAACACCAACAATAATTAAAGATATTACTCTTAAAATAATCTCACCCATGGTTTATTCCCCTTTCTTTTTATCTGCAAAAATACGCTTTAAGCATAATAATAATAGCTCACCGCCGAAAACAGCGTGATTTGCTGTTAATAACCCTGTTGTTAAAAATGAATTGTGACTTGCTATCCTCATAGCCCACAGCTGCATAAAAGCCATTTCAACAACACAGAAAACCACTATAGCCTTGCTGAACCTGCCTTTTTGTTTTTTATTCATTTACATTCACCAACTTATGTAAAATCCAGTACAAAGACTCAAAATCTTCGTTGTCCTTTGCTTTGTCTAAAGCCTTAACAGCCTTGTCAACATCTTTAATTTCAATCTTATGTTTGCCGTTCATAAGCTCCCAGACAATATCGTTTCCTGTTTCAAGCATTTTCTTCTCACTCCTGTACCTTAGCTTTTTCATTTCCTCTAACGGAAAGTATGTCCCCGGGCATACAGTCCCACCAAAATCTCTGTGTCCTTTTATCGCCTTGCAGTTAGGAAGAAAAGGCAATAGATAATTAATAAGGTCAATAGCAGCATTAAACTGTGCATCGGGCATAATGTCGTTTTTATCGTAATCACCCTGAAAACCAATGCTTATAATGTGACTGTTGTGGTTTGCGACTCCTGCACCAACGTGTAAACCTCTGCCCTCATAAACCGTTCCGTCAAAGGCTATCCAATAATTGTAGCCGATAGCATTCCATCCATTATCCTGAACGTGCCACCGTTCAACAGTTTTAACGTCTGCCGTAGCGTGTGCCATATGGTGTAAAACAATGCTGTCAACCTTCGCAAGATTAAGCGGTTTAAGCTTGCCGTTAATCCTCTGCTGTGGTATCTTCTGTAACTTCATCCATAATCACTCCTTCAGGAATAATAATGTCGTGTACCTCATAGCACAGCTTAATATGTCCGTCCTCAACAACATACTTTCTTTCCATATACTGTTTTTCAACGTCATATTCAGGCATATCGCCCTCAATGTATTCATAATATCCGTTTGCCTCTGCAATGTCCTTGTGTTCTTCCAAATACTTTGGTAAATTACTTATACCGACACGCTTACCCTCGACTTCAATATATCCGTTTCGTGCCACAGGCTCAATCCTGTGTTCGTTAATGTATTTGTATAACATAAATTCACCCCTTAATATTTAATTGTCATATTTGTTGGCAGATTGGTTGTTCCACTAACCGTAATAATGTTCGTTCCCTCGCACACTGATAGCGGAGGAAGAACGCCATTCTTATGTGTGACTGTATCTTCGGATGGGATATAATATGGTTCGTATGGTGTTGCTACTGTACCTTCTTCAAACTGAAACGTTTCAGGATCAAAGTTCACCTGTCCAGAACCATTAGTATCAGCTATAAATAACTGAAAACGGACATAATAACAATTATCTGGAGTAGTTATGGCGTGACCACTATAGTTTTCAGCGACCTCAACCGTCCAAGTGCTTCTGCTAAGCCATTCTTTGTTTATATCATAAAAATATATTGCATTCGTTCCACCGGTAATACAACCAGTATTACCTACATAATACTGCGTATTAGGTTTAACTTCTGTGTAGTTGATAGTATGGCGTGTTTTTCCATTAGATGACGCACTATAAACCCCGTCATTGTTGTAATATCCATCGGCGCTAGAGTATGCATATTTATTAAATAAATTCTCACTTCTAACCACACCAATCGGCTCGTCCAATATCACTTCCGTAACTGTAGGCTCACGGTATGGTTCAACCTCTGTCTCTATAGCACCTTCCTCAAGCTGGAATGTGTCAATGTCAACATATAACCAATATCTGTATTCATACGCAGGTGCCCGTACATATTCAATGGTTTTCCCCTCGGCTGATGTTAATGTTCTGTGCTCCCAGTCTCTACCATTTACAACTTGAAGAGTAGAAACCGTGCCATCAGTATACCTGAATTGCCAAATATAGCTTGCTGCCCCTGTACCACCACTTTGTCCCTCACGAAGCACAGATTTCACATCAAATGTAACTGTATATTGTGTGTTCGGTTTAAACTCAAAATTTGTATAATTGTAACTTGCCCCATTTTGAAATTTAGCACAATTTCTACCGTCTTCTGTTACAGAACTATAATCAGCAGCCTTAGAAAAATAATCTGTCGCAGATATCAAGCTCTTGCCCTTATTCACCACGTTTAAATGATATTTGCCGTCCTCGCCTATATCACCAACATTCGTGCCTGTGATACTCCAATCCCGTGACAATTTGTCACGCTTTGAGCTGAATATAAGCGGATAGCCCTCTGCGGTTTCAGCTTTGTTCATTAATAACTGTCTGCTGAATATCATACAACATCACCCTTTTCAATGGCACCGGCACACCACTGTGAGCCGTCCCACTCAAAAATAAAATCGTATCTGCCAATACCGATGTCGGGGATTTCACCGTTGAAGAACGTTGGCGTTCCCCATACTATTGAATTTTCCATTTCTAAATTGGCGTGAATTAGAATTTGATAAAATTCATCGTAATTGATTGGTGTCGGCAGAATAAAATTTATGTACCCGTCTGTTGAAACGCTGTATACCGATGTTGAACCCTCACCCAACTGCAATTCACATATGCCTGCAGCATCAACGTTCAAATTATTAACTGTGTACTTTGGTACTGCATTAATCGGCATCCATTCACCGTAATCGGAGCCGCTAATAGTCATACGCCATTTTACGTTTCCCCACTGGTCAATTTTGTATTGCGAAATTGTGCCATAACCGTCATCACCGACAATGTAAACTAAACCGCCAACTATATATATCCCTTCGGTTGTCAG
>JAZNGX010000036.1:0-5047 GCA_045576675.1 Clostridia bacterium
ACACTATAAAAGCAACAGCAACTAATGGTAAAGCTACAGAATCTTCAGTTGTTTTAGTAACTGTTGGTAATCCTATGCCTTTAGAAATCGTTGGTTATGATAAAGTAACAAAAACAGCTCAGATACTTGTTAACGAAAGCTTATATAATGAGACTACAAACACAAACTCAAGAGCTAACGTAATGTTTGTTCATTATAATGAAGACGGTACATTTAATTCATGGGCTAAATTCAGAAATACGCTATACAAGTTTGATTATGCGGCAATAGGCACAATTAAAGAGGCTACTATTGCAGGTTCAGACAATATAGAAATTGAACTTACAACTGGTGATAAAATATTCATTTTTGAAAATTTAACATCAATCACACCGCTAAGTAAGCCTTATATCGTTAAATAATTTAATCTAATATTGCCCCCAAGACATATTATATGTCTCGGGGGTGTTTTGTAAAAAGTCAGAAAGGAAAACCGGTATGATTTTAGAGAGAATTAAAGACCCGGAAGTTTGGAGCAGTATAAGGAACTCTCCTCATCATAAATTTTTAATTGACAAACTTTTCGAAATGTATGACGAGTACTGCACAGGAGATATTCCTGTATTAAGGTATTCAGTATATAATGTCTATTATAAAAGCGGTAGCCGTATGGCTTTTGAGGATGCTTATTTTCACCGCAGGCACCGTATGAACACGCTTGCAATACTGTGTATGTTGTATCCGGAAAATGAAAGCTATCTGACAGAACTACAGGATATTATCTGGGCTGTATGTGATGAGTATGCATGGTCTGTACCTGCACACAATAAAATTACTGATAATTTATATATTGATTTATTTGGCTCTGAAACTGCATTCCGTTTAAGCGAAATATGGTATATGTTAAGTGACCGCTTTGATGATGTTGTTAATGACAGAATTGTTTTTGAGCTTAAACGCCGTATTGTTGACAGCTTTGAAAGCCGTGAATTTTACTGGGAGAATGAAACAAACAACTGGGCTGCCGTTTGTATTGCAGGCGTAGCTGTTACATATATGTATGCCTTCCCACAGCGTTTTGATTCAATTATTCCAAGAATGAAGCGGATTCTAAATAGCTACTTAAATGGTTTTAAAGATGACGGTATTTGTTCCGAAGGAAATGGATACTGGAACTACGGCTTTGGTTTTTACACTGCCCTTGGTAAAAGACTTTATGATTTTACGGACGGCAAAGAAAATCTTTTTACTGATAAGAAAATTCATCAGATTGCACTGCATCTGCAAAATGTTATGCTTGAACGTGACATTACTGTAAGCTTTTCAGATACAGGTATGTACACAAATTATAATTTGGCTTTAGTTCATTTCTTGCACAAATTATATGATGATATTGAGTGCCGTTCCCTTTCTCATGCAGCTACTTCTGACCCTGCTGCAAGGTGGCCCTTACAGGTAGAATCATTTTTAGAATTTAATCCTGATTATGTATCAGAGGAAATGCCTCCTCCAAAGGACGTGTTTTTAAAAGATACCTGTTGGTTTTTAAAACGCACCTTAAAATATTCCTTTGCAACAAAAGGCGGAGATAATATAGGCCCTCATAATCATAATGACATTGGCAGCTTTATATTTGCCTGCAATAACAAGCAGGTTCTGTGTGATTTAGGTAGCGGAGAATATATTAAAGGTTATTTCAGAGAACAGCGCTACACCTTTTTGGTTAATTCTTCAAGAGGGCACAGCGTTCCCATAATCAATGGTCAGTATCAGGTTGCAAAAAGGTGCCGACCTGATAACATTATATATGACAACTCTGTGGTAACTGTAGATATGAAGGATGCCTATGAAATACAGGAATTACAGCAATACACCCGAACATTTGATTTTGGTGATAACGGCATTACTGTAACAGATAATTTTGCCTTTGATAAAGACGATAACACAGTTGTTTTGCGTTTTGTATCACAAGAAAAGCCTGAGCAAACTAAGGAGGGTGTGGTCATTGACGGAGTAATATTACGTTGTGATTTACCCGTTACTTTTTCAGACGAAAAATATAGTGGTCACTACGGTGATGAGAAAACTGCATATTTTACTGGTTTTACTGTTAACTGCAATAAAAAAGGCATGGCAGTTGTACATATTGATGTTTTGTAAATAAGGGGTTTGTTATGAATTTCAATGATTGTTATTGTGAATTTACACCGCATAGTTTTATAATCGGCAACAGTCAGATTGAACGCAGAATTATATTGGATAAAAATGTTCCTTTTGCCGACTACATAAAAAGAAAAGATACCAATTATAGCTGGAGCACAGATAACAAACAGGTTATTTGTAATGTTGGTGACTTTGATTTTGAGTGCTGTAAGGTTGAATACTCCGAAGAGCTTGATGACAAATACACTAATACCCGTCTTAAGGCAAGCTTGTTATTTTATAATGATAAGCAGCAGTTAATGCTTACATTTTGGGTGTTCCCCACTACACCGTTTGTTTCTATGCAAATATCTTTAGGCGGTGAATGGGAAAATAAAGCTCTAAATTGCAGCTCAGATGTGTCCTTTGACGGAATAGAGGATAAGGCAGAGGAGTATGTTTGCGATGTGCACCCAAAATCAGGTACCATTGATGTTATAGGTGTACCTGAGCAGCACCTTAAATTAACATCGGTATCTTTACGTGATGTTACAGATAAAAACAACACCTTAGTATCCGAAAATACCGTATTGTTATATAGCAGAGTGCCTGACGTAAAAAGCGGACAGATGTTTTTGCTTGATGCCTATCTTTCACAAGAGTGCATTATGATAGTTAAAGAAGCACCAAGTGAAAACGGCAGATGGTTAAAAGAAGAGAGCGATTTTGAGATTTTTCCCGGTCAATCCGCTTTAGTTACCGGAACCGGATGGCAGCCGGAGCTTCAAAACGAAAGTGATATGGTGCCTTTGTATTACAGTACTGTAGGTGTCGGAACAAAAGACCAGCTTACTGAAGAATATAAGCATTACTACCGTATGATGTGCAGATATACCGAAAATGCTGTGGTAATGTCAAATACATGGGGTGACAGAAGCCGTGACAGTGCAATAAGTGAGCAGTTTTTAAAAAACGAAATTAGAATTGCCAAAGAAATAGGCGTTCGTGTTTTACAGATTGATGATGGCTGGCAGGAAGGTATAACAAAAAATTCTGCTTTGAAAAAAGGCGGTGCATGGAGTGGCGGATACTATGATACAAATCCGGAATTCTGGACCCCGAACAAACAAAAATTTCCTGACGGATTTAATGCTGTATGCAAATTTGCTGACCAAAACGACATAGAATTAGGACTCTGGTTTTCTCCTGATCAGGCAAACGATTACGAGAATTGGGAAAAGGACGCTGTAACTGTTCTTGGACTGTGGAAAACCTATGGTATAAAGTATTTTAAAATTGATGGAGTAAATGTCACAAACAAGCTTATAGATATAAGGCTTAGTAAGTTTGTTAAAAAGGTTACAGATGAAAGCAGCGGTGAAATTGTTTTTCAGTTTGACATTACTGCACAAAAAAGGTGGGGGTATTTGTACGGTAAGGAATACGGCAAAATTTTTGTTGAAAACCGCTATACTGACTGGGCAAATTACTATCCCCATTTAACCCTTAGAAATGTATGGCACCTTTCTAAGTACATACCATTGTCAAAATTACAGTTTGAATTGTTAAATATCAGGCGTAATAAGGAAAGATATACAGATAACTTTTTAAAACCAGCGTGCTATTCTATGGACTATGTTTTTGCTGTTACGATGTTTTCAAATCCGCTGTTCTGGATGGAGTTAAGTAACTTAACTGATGAAGACAAAAACTGCCTTAAAAATATTTTAAAGGTATATTACCGATACAGTGACGACATTGGCAAGTGTATTGTTTCACCTATAGGTATGGAGCCTGACGGAATTGCATTTACAGGATTGGTTGCAAGAAAAAATAAAAGTGAGGCCTATGCTTTGTTATTTCGTGAAAATACGGAATTAACAGAATATTGTTTTCCTTTAAACGTCAAACATTTTGAAGTTTTATATAAAAGTAATGATGACATTCACCTTGAAGTAAATAATAACGGAGTTTCGTTTGAAAGCCCCATAAAACGCTCGTTTGCTTTTATTCGCTTATTATTCTGATATTAGGAGTTGTAGTATGGATAGTTTAATACCAACAAAAAAACAATTAAATTTTTTAAGCTGGGAATTCGGTGTGTTTTTCCACTTTGGTATAAGAACCTTTTATGAAGGACATACGGATTGGGACGGCAGAGAGGCTGAAATGACTGCTGACGGGTTTAATCCCACATCTCTTGACTGCGGTCAATGGATAAGAACAATAAAACAGGCAGGTGCAAAATACGCAATTCTTACTGCTAAGCACCATGACGGTTTTGCAAACTGGCCGTCAAAATATTCTCAGTACAGTGTAGCACAAACTCCCTACAAAGACGGTAAAGGCGATGTAGTAAAAGAGTTTGTTGACGCCTGCAGAAAAGAAGATATAAAAGTAGGACTTTATTACAGTCCTGCTCAGTTTGGTTATAAATTTGTTGACGGTAAAGAATATGACGATTACTTTATTAATCAAATATCAGAGCTTCTTACAAATTACGGGAAAATTGATTATATATGGTTTGATGGATGCGGCAGCGAGGGTCATGAATATGATAAGGACAGAATTGTTTCTGTTATACGCACACTGCAACCGGATATTATGATTTTTTCAATGTGGGATCCCGATGTTAGATGGGTAGGCAACGAAGAGGGTATTGTACCGTTTGGTACTGCCTATACCGTTAACTCTCACAGAAGCTCTATTAATGAAAAGTCAGACACAAGTCTTAAAAGACAGAGATTTCTGCCTTATGAATGTGACTGTAAGATACGTATGGAAAACTGGTTTTACAGCGAAAATGACGAGCATTTGCTGAGAAGTCCTGAAAATTTAATAGGCTTATACTACTATAGCATAGGCAGAGGAGGTAATCTTCTTCTTAATATTGCTCCTGACAGAAACGGTCTACTTCCAAAGCCAG
>JAZNGX010000037.1:0-15968 GCA_045576675.1 Clostridia bacterium
GGTCTTTTTGGGCTTGCCGGTGTAATCCTCAATGTCGCATAAGGAAAAGAGGTGTCCGAACCCCCAAGTGATCAGGTAGTCGGACCCCTCTAAATATCCGTTTTTGCTTTTCATGCCGCCAATGCCCGCCGCAATGTTGCGGCCCAGGCTCGGCTTTTCAGCAATAATTAAAATCATTTAGTCTTCGTTTTTGATCAGTGCGATGGCCAGCTCGTTTAGTTGCTGCTCGTCAACAACAGAGGGGCAATCGGTCATCAGTTCACTTGCGTTTTGTACTTTGGGGAAGGCAATAACGTCGCGGATGCTGGGTTTGTTCAGCATCAGCATGACCAGACGGTCCAGACCGTATGCCATACCACCGTGAGGAGGTACACCGTACTTAAATGCTTCAAGCAGGAAGCCAAAGCGCTCCCACGCCTGCTCTTTTGTAAATCCAAGAGCCGCAAACATTCTTTCCTGCAAGTCAGCATCGTAAATTCTTATACTTCCACCACCAAGCTCGCAGCCGTTTAATATAACGTCATAAGCCTTCGCTCTTGCGTTTTGCGGGTCTTTTTCAATCAAATCAATATCCTCGTCCATTGGTGCAGTGAAGGGGTGATGCTTTGCAACATAACGATCCTCTTCTTCTGAATACTCAAACATCGGGAATTCAGTAACCCAAAGGAAATTAAACTTTGATTTATCAATTAAGTCAAGACGTTTTGCAAGCTCCAGACGAAGTGCACCAAGAGACTGGAACACAACATCATTGGTATCTGCAACAAACAGTATAACGTCGCCAACCTCAGCTTCAGCACGCTTTATAATTGCATCTGTTTCTTCCTGAGTTAAAAACTTTGCAACGGTTGACTTGATTTCATTTTCATTGATAATAAACCATGCAAGCCCTTTTGCACGATATATTTTAACAAACTCAACCAAAGAATCAAGGTCACGGCGTGAAAATTTATCAGCAGCACCCTTAACATTGATTGCTCGTACACTGCCACCTGCCTGAACAGCACCTGAGAACACCTTAAATCCGCAATCCTTAACAACGTCAGACATATCTATAAGCTCAAGACCAAAGCGTGTATCAGGCTTATCAGAACCAAAACGCTCCATTGCCTCCTTATAAGGCATTCTTAAAAACGGAGTTTCAATATCAATACCGAGCGTTTTTGAGAACATTTCTTTTAACATACCCTCATTCATTGTGATAACATCATCAACGTCAACAAATGACATTTCAAGGTCCATCTGTGTGAACTCGGGCTGTCTGTCTGCTCTTAAATCCTCGTCACGGAAGCAACGTGTAATCTGGAAGTATCTGTCCATACCTGCAACCATCAAAAGTTGCTTATAAAGCTGCGGCGACTGCGGCAAAGCATAAAAGCTGCCCTGATGAACACGGCTGGGAACAAGATAGTCTCTTGCGCCTTCAGGCGTACTTTTTGTCAGCATTGGAGTTTCTATCTCCAAAAATCCGTTTCTGTCAAAATAATCTCTTGCAATTTTGCACGCTCTGTGACGAAGCTCGATGTTCTTGTGCATTTCAGGACGACGCAAATCAAGATAGCGATATTTTAGTCTTAACTGCTCGTTTGTATCAACACCGTCTTCAATATAAAACGGAGGTGTTTCTGATTTTGAATATATAACAAGCTTTGAGGCAACAACCTCAACCTCACCTGTTTTCATATTTTTGTTAATTGCTTCTGCTGCACGGTTTCTTACTTCACCCTCAATACCAATTGCAAACTCTGTTCTGATGCTTGTTGCAAGGTCAAATATATCCTTATCACAGGTTTCGTCAAACACTATCTGCACAATACCTGTTCTGTCACGCATATCAATAAATAATAAACCGCCAAGATTACGATACTTTGCAGCCCAGCCCATCAAAACAACCTTTTCGCCAATTTCAGCTGTGCTTATTTCTCCGCAATAGTTTGTTCTTTTTAATCCCGCCAAACCCTTCTGCATTTTATTTTTCCTCCTTCAATATACAAGTCAAATCCTCAAGTGAAATATCTGTTTGCTCCCCTGTTGCCATATTTTTTAGCTTTGCCTTGCCTGTTTCTATTTCATCGTCACCCAAAACAATGACGTATTTAACACCTATTTTGTCAGCATACTTCATCTGTGCCTTAAAGCTTCTGCCTGACAAATCCTTTTCACAGCTTATTCCGTCAGCACGAAGCTTTGTAACAAGCTTTTGTGCTTCAAAATCAGCTTTTTCACCAATGTTGGCAATATATAACGTACAGTCAAATTCAGGTTTGGGGAACAAATCGTTGCGTTCAAGTGCCAGTATCAAACGTTCCATTCCCATACCAAAGCCAACGCCTGGTGTTGGCTTGCCGCCAAGCTCTTCAACAAGACCGTTGTAACGTCCGCCACCGCAAATAACAAGTTCATCAGACTTTATTTCAAATACGGTTGTTGTATAATAATCAAGACCGCGTACAATTGTATCGTCAATTTCATACTCAATGCCAAGCTCATCAAGATACTGTGTTAAAAGCTTGTAATGAGCTGAACATTCGTCACACTGCTCGTTTAAAATTTTTGGTGCAGCGTGTCCTATTTCACCGCAACGCGGTACCTTGCAATCGATAATTCTCATAGGGTTTTTATCAAGTCTTGTCAGGCACGTTTCGCACAACTCTTCCTTATATGCCGCAAAATACTCTTTAAGCTTTTCATTGTATGTTTTACGGCAGTTAGGGCAACCGATGCTGTTAACATACAGCTTTAAGTTCTTAAGGCCAAGATTTTTAAGAAGCTGCATCGCAAGTGAAATAACCTCAGCATCAATTGCAGAAGTATCACTGCCGAATGATTCAACACCAAACTGATGAAATTCTCTCATTCTTCCTGCCTGTGGCTTTTCATATCTGTAACACGAAAGAATGTAATACATTTTTGTAGGCTGAGCATCAGCAAAAAGATTGTTTTCAAGGAAGCAACGAACTGTTCCTGATGTACCTTCAGGACGAAGGGTAATGCTTCTTCCGCCCTTATCGTTAAATGTATACATTTCTTTTTGAACAACATCAGTTGTATCACCAACACCGCGTTCAAAAACCTCGGTATGTTCAAAAACAGGCACTCTTACTTCTTTATAGCAGTATGCCTTACATACCTTTCTTATTTCTTCTTCTATATACTGCCATTTCCAGCTTTCTGCCGGAATAACATCTTTTGTACCTCTTGGTGCTTTGGAAATCATCATATTCCTCCTACATCAACGCCTAAAATATCACCAAACACATTCCAAACCTCGTCACGTCCGAAGCCTGTTTCGGACGAAAACATAAGCAATTCGTCAATTCCAAGCGTTTCTTTTATTATTTTTACAGACTCTTCTCTTTTCGAAGCCTTAACTTTATCATACTTTGTTGCCACAACAATCGGTGAATATCCGTTATTCACAATCCAGTTAAACATCATAACATCGTCGTTGGTCGGCTTGTGTCTGAAATCAACAAGCAGCACCACCTGAACAAGCTGCTCTCTTGAATTGAGATACTCTTCAATCATCCGCCCCCAACGCTGACGCTCTGCCATAGAAGTTTTTGCAAATCCGTAACCAGGCAAATCAACAAGATTGAATACTCCGTCAACATCATAAAAATTAATTGTCGCTGTCTTACCGGGACTTGAGCTTACTCTTGCAAGACTTTTTCTTTTAAGCATTTTATTAATGAGCGAAGATTTACCAACATTAGAACGTCCTGCCAATGCAATTTCGGGCTTATTCCCTGCAGGATACTGCTTTTTTGAAACAGCAGACACAAGCAATTTAAGATTATTTATATTCATTGCTTAACACTGTCCTTTCCCGAAACCTCGTCCTTAACACTGCCGCAATATTTGTAAGAAAAGCACTCAGGCGAATTCACCAATGCAACCTCAAATACGCTGTCAATATGTGTCACAGGAACAAACTTCACGCTATCAGTAACCTCCTGCGGAATATCAGGCAAATCACTTTCGTTAAGCTTTGGTATAATAATAGTTCTTACACCTGCTCTGTATGCGGCTATCGCTTTTTCTTTAAGGCCGCCAATCGGCAACACTCTGCCGCGTATAGTTATTTCACCTGTCATTGCCACATCACGGCGTACAGGGCAGTTCTTCAATGCAGAAACAAGTGCAGTTGCCATTGTGATACCTGCTGAAGGGCCGTCCTTTGGCGTTGCACCTTCAGGCACATGAATATGAATATCATTATTTTTATAAAACTCAGCGTCAATACCATACTTTGCCGAATTTGCACGAAGATAGCTTATTGCAGACATTGCAGATTCCTTCATCACATCGCCAAGCTTACCTGTAAGCTGAACCTTACCCGTACCAGGCATCAGATTAACCTCAACCTTAAGTGTGTCACCGCCCACTGCTGTCCACGCAAGACCGTTTACAACACCAATTTCGTCATAATCTGTGATATAGTCAAAAACAAACTTTCTTCTGCCAAGATATTTTTCTATATTAAGCGACGTAACAACAAGTTTTTTGCTTGTTCCCTCCAAAATTTCCCTTGCACACTTTCTGCAAATTGCCGCAACAGAACGTTCAAGATTTCTTACACCTGATTCTCTTGTGTAGTAATTAATAATCTCTCTTGTTGCTTCAACTCCGATTTTCAACTGCGTTGCAGTTAAACCGTGTGCCTTACGCTGCTTTGGTATTAAAAACTTCTGACAGATTTCAGTTTTCTCAGTCATTGTATAGCTTGAAAGATTAATTATCTCCATTCTGTCAAGAAGCGGCTTTTGTATTGTATCAAGCGAATTTGCAGTTACCATAAACATTACGTCAGACAAATCAAACGGAATTTCAAGATAATGGTCACGAAACGAAAAATTCTGCTCGCTGTCCAGCACCTCAAGTAATGCTGAAGACGGGTCACCACTGTAATTACTGCTAAGCTTATCAATTTCGTCAAGCAATATGAGCGGATTACGGCTTCCTGCCTGTTTTATCGCATTAATAACACGTCCCGGCATTGAACCGATGTACGTTTTTCTGTGTCCGCGTATTTCGGCCTCATCCTTAACTCCGCCCAAAGACATTCTTACATAGTTTCTGCCTATTGCTCTTGCAATGCTCTTTGCAATTGATGTTTTTCCGACACCCGGCGGGCCGACAAGACATATTATATTACCCTTCATACTCTGGGTAAGCTGTTTTACAGCCAGAAATTCAACTATTCTTTCTTTAACCTTTTCAAGTCCGTAATGGTCACTGTCAAGCACACTCTGAACTTTTTTAAGATTAATATTCTCTTTTGTATATTTGTTCCACGGCAATGAGAAAACTGTTTCAATATATGCTCTTAAAACAGCCGCATCAGCAGAGCTGCTGTGCATTTTCACAAGCCTGTCAAGATCTTTTTCGATTTTCTCTTTTGAGCTTTCAGGCATATCGAGTGTTTTAAGCTGCTTCTTATAATTTTCCACCTCGTTTTTAATGCCGTCTTTTCCGTCAAGCTCCTCCTGAATAACCTTTAACTGCTCACGCAAGTAATAATCACGCTGATTTTTATCAATTTCCTTTTTAACCTTTTCAGAAATCGAATGCTCAAGCTCTGCAATTTCAAGCTCACGCTCCATAATTTCAACAAGCTTAACAAGACGCTTTACGCCATTCGTTTCAGCAAGTATTGTCATTTTATCCTCAACATTTGCAAAAACATTGCTTGCAATAACATCCGCAAGCTCACCAGGCTCATTGATATTAAGCACTGCAATTGCAGATTCCTTAGGAATTTTCGGATTAAGCTGAGCAAAGCTGTCAAAGCGGTCCTTTGCAGTTCTTATCATAGCCTCTATTTCAAGCTTTTCCATTCCCGCTCTGCCAGTGCCTGAATACACATGAATCTGTGCAGTAACATATTTGCCGACTTTTTCAAACGCAACAAGCTTGCCTCTTTTTGAGCCTTCAACAAGTACATGAATATTTCCGTTTGGAAGCTTCAAAAGCTGCTTCACTGTGGCAATAACACCCATTTGATATAGTTGGTCAAACGACGGCTCTTCAACCTCAATGTTTTTCTGTGTTACAAGAAACACCTGTTGATTATCAATCATAGCCTGTTCAAGTGCAGCAATGGATTTTTTTCTGCCAACATCAAAGTGTAAAATCATATATGGAAACACAACCAGACCCCTTAAAGGGATAACAGGAAGCGTGACTTTTTTGTTTTTCGCAGTTGTAACTGTTGTTTCTGCCATTTATACTCTCCTTAAAAATAAGCATATAATCTCATTATCTCATTATTATAACAATTTTCATAAGATATTTCAACACTTTTTGATAATTTTATTGTTAACTTTTTTTAAAAATAAATTCTGTACATAAGCTTAATAATATTTAAGTTGTTCACCATCCTGAACATACGATGCAAAGCTTCGTTTATGTATGTTTCTGGGATTTTCGTGATAAGCATCCACATACGCCCTGTAAAACGATGAATAATCGCAAAAACCCGCAGCTATTGCAGACTCCGTAAGGCCGTTGCCCGCTTTGACAAGGCCTATGACATACGTTAGCCTTTTTCTTTTTATATACATCTGTACTGTAAGTCCCGTTGCTTTTTTGAAAATCCTGCATAAATGAAACTTAGAAACAAAAAAGCGTTCACAAAGCATATCCAGTGTGATATCTCCGGTGAAATTACTGTTTATATAATTAAGCACATCCTTAATTTTCGGGCTTACAAAGTCGGGATTTTCGAAAACAGATATCTTACTGATAAGATATAGTATTTCAATAACAGCTCCGGTTATAACAGGGCTGTTATCTTTACGAAAGCTGTCAGAATACTTTTTAAAACGCATAATGGCATCGTACAACCCACTCGAATGCACAATGTCCGCACTGATTTTATTGCCTTTATCAAAGCTGCCGTTTAAAAACACATTTTCATATTCTTCGCAATTATGATTTTTAAAAAACTCAGGCGAAATCATTATAATGACACGCTTGTATTCAGTGCTGCTGTTGTGATAAACCCTGTGCATTTCGTGCTTTCGTATAATAATTATATCCCCCGGCACAAGAGTATAATTCTTGCTTTCAACAACGTAATTTGAGTCACCTTCCATAAATAAATAAATTTCATATTCATTGTGATTATGCAAAGAAAACTGACTGTTATCAGGCGTTTCTGTATAGCTTTCGAAACCGGAATACAAGTTATTTTCCATTTTGTCACCCCTCAATTACTAATTATACAACACTGCAGCAATAATTGCAATGTTTTTAGCAATATTTATATAGTTTTTTGCTATAATTGTGTTATTATATAATTAAAAGGAGGATTTTGTATGATATACAATAAAATAAGTGGATTTTCAGATGAAATTGCAAGTGATATAACAACACAGTTTGAAGTGCTTAACAAGCTTGGTATAGAGTATTTTGAGCCAAGAGGAATTGACGGAAAAAACATTTCAGAATTAAGCGACAGTGAAGTATATGCCCTAAAAGATAAAATGACAAAATACAATATAAAAGTGTCATCCATAGGTTCACCGATAGGCAAGATTAAGATTACCGATGATTTCGAGCCTCATTTTAATTTATTTAAGCGTGTAGTTGAAATTGCAAAAGCTCTTGACACAAAATGCATAAGAATGTTCAGCTTTTATAATAATGGCGAATGGTCGGATGAAGCAGAAAAAGAAGTATTTGAAAAACTTTCACGTATGATTGAATATGCCAAACAAAGCGATGTTATTCTTCTTCACGAAAATGAAAAGGGAATATACGGAGACATAACAGAGCGTTGCGTTAAGCTTATGAACAAGCTTTCGTGTGACAACTTCAAAGCAGTGTTTGACCCTGCAAATTTTGTTCAGTGCGGAGTTGACACAAAAAAGGCATACGACGAATTAAAAGAACATATCACATATATGCACATAAAAGACGCAGTTGCACAAAGTGGCAGAGTTGTTCCGTCAGGAATGGGTGACGGCAACGTAGAATATATTTTAACCGACCTTTTCAAAAACGGTTATAACGGATTTTTAAGTCTTGAACCACACCTTGGAAGCTTTGATGGACTTGCCGACCTTGAACTTGACGATGCTATGCTTAATCTTCCAAAAAGCGGAGAAGGTACTTTTACAATTGCATATAACGCACTTTTAAGTATTTTAGGAAAAATAAAGGAGGCATAATAATGGAAAAGGTCAAACTTGGAGTTATCGGTTTTGGAAATATGGGAACATCTCACAGTAAAAAAGTGTTTGCAGGAGAGGTTCCAAAAATGGAGCTTGCAGCAATTTGCGATATATCAGAAGAAAGACGTAAGGTTGCAAAAGAGCTTTTTGCAGATATACCTGTATTTGACAATGCAGAAGATCTTTATAAAAGTGGTCTATGCAATACGATAATAGTTGCTGTTCCTCACTACGACCATCCCCGGCTTGTAATAAAAGCATTTGAGTATGGTCTTAATGTCATTACAGAAAAACCTGCAGGAGTATATACAAAACAGGTTCTTGAAATGAATGCAGCAGCAGAAAAATCAGATAAGCTTTTTGGAATAATGTATAACCAAAGAACAAATCCGATGTATCAGAAAATAAAAAAGATGATAGATAACGGTGAACTTGGTCACATAAAAAGAATATCATGGATAATAACAGACTGGTACAGACCGCAAGCATATCACGACAGCGGAAGCTGGCGTTCAACATGGAAAACAGAAGGCGGTGGAGCATTAATAAACCAAAATCCCCATCAGCTTGATTTATGGCAATGGCTATTTGGTATGCCTGATAAAATAACAGCTTTCGCATCATTCGGAAAATACTATAACATTGAAGTTGAAGACGATGTAACTGCATATATAGAATATGCCAACGGTACAACAGGAACATATATTACTTCAACCGGTGAAGCTCCCGGCACAAACAGATTGGAAATTGCTTGTGATATGGGTAAAATAGTAGTAGAAAATGGAAAAATGCTTTTCTATCGCAACACAGTTTCTGAACGTGAATTCAACAAAACAAACACCGAATCATTCGGAAAACCGGAATGTTGGAAATGTGAAGTACCTGTAAGCGGTAACGGTGAGCAACACGTTGGTATATTCAAAGATTTTGCAAAAGCTCTGATTACAGGCTCACCGCTTCTTGCTCCGGGTGAAGATGGCATTAAAGGCTTGACCATTTCAAACGCAATCCACTACTCGGCATGGACAGGAAAAACTGTTGATTTAAACAACTTCCCACATGACGAATTCTATAATACTTTACAGGAAAAAATCAAAAACTCAACAGTGGATAAAAGCAATGTTATACAAAAGACCGCTGACACAAGCGGAACTTATTAAGGAGGAAATAATATGTCTGTAAAAATCGGAGCACAGTATTATACAATAAGAGACTTCTGTAAAACTCTTGAAGATTTTGATACATCCTGCAAAAAGGTAGCAGATATTGGATACAAATACATTCAATTATCAGGCATAGGCGATTTTGAAGCAAAAGACATTAAAAAAATTATCGACAAATATAATCTTCAGGTTGTATGCACTCACAGAGCTCCCGATAATTATATCAATAATCTTGACAAAGAAATAGAATTTCATAAAACACTTGACTGCAAAATATGTGGTCTTGGCGCAATGCCCGGATTTAATGCTGAAAAAGAAACTATACAAAAGTTTACTGATAATTTTAAATCAGTATGTAAAAAGCTCAATGAAAACGGACTTATATTTGCATATCACAACCATTCATTTGAGTTTTCAAAGATAGACGGAAAATATGTTTTTGACATAATTGTTAATAATTTAAGCAGCGATAACTTCAAATATATCCTTGATGTTTACTGGCTTGCACACGCAGGACTTGACCCGGCAAAATTCATAAGAAACAACAGCGGTGTAATTGCGTGTGTTCATTTAAAGGATATGAAAATTGTTGGCAATGACCCCGTTTTTGCACCTGTTGGTGACGGAAATCTTGACTGGAAAGATATTATAGCAGCCTGCAGTGAGGCAGGAGTTGAATACGCTCTTGTTGAACAGGACATATGTGAAAAGGATCCTTTCTTGTGTCTTGAAGACAGCTATAACTATCTATCAAAGAAGGAATTCATATGATAAATATATGTATAGTCGGTTACGGAGCAATAGGCCCCGTTCATGCCGAAGCAATTGAATCATTAAGCAACACAAAGATATATGGGATATGTGATATAGATAAAACCCGTGCAAATGATGCGGCAAAAAAGCATAATGCTTTAGCTTTTTATAATTACGATGAATGCATCGCAGATGAAAATATTGATTATATTCACATTTGCACGCCACACTATCTTCATTTTGATATGATAACAAAGGCTCTTAAAGCTGGCAAAAGGGTTGTTGTTGAAAAACCTGCGGTTATGAAAAAAAAGCAGCTTGATATTCTTTTTAATGAGTACGATGTGTCAAAAATTTTCCCGATTGTTCAGAACAGAACAAATAATTGTGTTACAGTATTAAAAGAGCTTGCAGACAGCAATAAATATGGCACGCTTAAAGGTATTAAAGCTATTGTAACCTGGAACAGAGATGCAGAGTATTACAACTCGGCAAATTGGCGTGGTACAAAAGAATATGAAGGCGGCGGAGTGCTAATAAATCAGGCAGTGCACGCACTTGACCTTATGATATATCTTGCCGGAAAGCCTAAAAGTGTTGATGCTATTATGCACAATTTTTCACTCAAAGATACTATTGAGGTTGAAGACACAGTTAACGCATTTATAGAATTCAAAAGCGGAGCAAAAGGAGTGTTTTTTGCAACCAACGCATATTCAAAAAACTCTGCTGTTCAGCTTGAACTTGATTTTGAAAACGCAATTGTATCTTATAACGAGGGCAAGCTTTTTGTAAATGAAACACATATTTGTTCAGACTCTGCCGAATACAACGGAAAATCATATTGGGGCAGCGGGCACACCAAAACACTTGCAGATTTATATGGAAATAACTCGCATTTATGTCTTACCGACGTTAAAGAAACAATGTACACTATGTTCGATATATATAAGAGTGCAGCAGACAAATAATGTGCTGTCAGACCGCTGACAAACTCGGCCTAACATTATAAATCAATAATAAATAAGCTTTCAGTCAGAACCACAAGGAAAACATCTGATTTTCCTTGTGGTTGCTTGCTTTTTGAGAAAACAAACTCTACCGTACCTTTGTACACCGACGATTTTGTTTTCTTAAAATATCCACTTCGTTTCTAAGTGTCTGCTGCATATTTTATTTGACACCACACAAGCTTATTGTTATAATGTAAATATCAAAACAAAAGGATAGTGCTATGAATACAAAAAACACAGTTATAGGAATACTTGCTCACGTTGACTCAGGCAAAACAACACTTTCAGAAGCATTTTTATACTTGTGCGGAGAAATAAGAAAGCTTGGCAGAGTTGACCGCAGAGATGCATTTTTAGATACAAACGAAATAGAACGAGACCGCGGTATAACAATTTTTTCAAAGCAGGCAGTTTTTAAAAATGGCGACACCACAATAACCCTGCTTGATACCCCGGGTCACGTTGACTTCAGTGCCGAAGCTGAAAGAACATTAAGTGTTCTTGATTATGCGGTGCTTGTTGTCAGCGCTACAGATGGTGTACAAAGTCATACTGCGGCACTGTGGAAGATTTTGCAAAAGTATAATGTTCCTGTTTTTATATTTGTAAATAAAATGGATATGGCAGGGACAGATAAATCTGCTATACTATCCGAAATTAAAGAAAAATTAAGCGACAATTGTTTTGATTTTGTAAACATTGATAATCAGCTTGAAAACATAGCAATGTCAAGCGAGTATTTAATGAACGAATTTTTAAAAACAGACAATCTGTCAAACGATTCTATTGCATACGAAATAAAAAACCGCAAGATTTTCCCATGTTACTTTGGTTCTGCACTTAAAACCGACGGGGTTGACAAGCTGCTTAACGGACTTGATTTATACACTGTTCCATTTATTGCAAAAAGAGACTTTGGTGCAAAGGTATACAAAATTTCGTCCGACGATAAAGGACAACGCCTCACCCATATGAAAATCACAGGCGGTGAGCTTAATGTAAAAGACATAATCAACGGCGAAAAGCTTAATGAATTAAGAATTTATAACGGCGTTAAATATAATAATATTCAAAAGGCTCTTCCCGGAACAGTTTGTGTTGTAACAGGACTTAACAACACTTTTTCAGGTCAGGGGCTTGGTATTGAAAGCAACAGTGACGAGCTAAGCTTTCAGCCTGTTTTTTCTTATAAAATCGATTTTCCCGAAGGAACAGACTTAACCTCGGCACTAAAAAATCTTAAAAGACTTGAAGAAGAAGATTCACAGCTTCACATTGTATGGAACAGCCAGCTTGAGGAAATCCATATTCAGCTTATGGGAGAGGTACAATCAGAGGTCTTAAAGCGAATTATATCTGACCGCTTTAATATGAAAATAGAATTTTCACAGGGTGGCATTGTTTACAAAGAAACAATAAAAGATGCTGTTCTTGGCGTCGGTCACTTTGAGCCGCTCAGGCATTATGCAGAGGTTCACATTATGCTTGAACCTGCTCCTGTGGGAAGCGGAATCATATTCCGCAACAACTGCCATGATGATTCACTCGATAAAAACTGGCAGAATTTAATTATGACGCATCTTAAAGAAAAAACACATATTGGTGTGCTTACAGGCTCACCTGTTACTGATATAAAAATTTCACTCGTTGCGGCCAGGGCTCATAAAAAGCACACCGAGGGCGGCGATTTCCGTCAGGCAACATACAGAGCAGTGCGTCAGGGACTAATGCAGGCACAAAGTGTTTTGCTTGAGCCTTGGTACAGCTTTGTTCTTGAGCTACCCACCGCAAACCTCGGCAGAGCAATGACAGATATTCAGAATATGAACGGAAACCTCAACTCACCTGAACAAAACGGTGATATTTCAATATTAAAAGGCAGTGCACCGGTTTCTAAAATGAGTGAATATCAAAAAGACGTTACTGCTTATACACGTGGAGCAGGGCATCTGCGATGTACTTTTGACGGGTACCGCCCTTGCACCAATCAGCAGGATGTTATTGATTCGATAGGATATAATTGCGAGCATGATACTGAAAACACTGCTGACAGCGTTTTCTGCTCACACGGAGCAGGCTTTATTGTAAAATGGGACGAAGTTTTCAATTATATGCATATAGAAAGAACTGATGAAAAAAACACTTTGGAAGCCATACCCCAACCCACAAAAAGAAAAAGTGGCGGATATATTGACGAACAGGAATTAATACAGATTTTTGAACGTACTTATGGAAAAATACAAAGAAAAACCTATCAGCAGCTTAACACTGTTAAAGAACGTACAGAAAAAGCAACTCCGCAAAAGCCGAAAAAACCTGTTCCAATTGAAGGGGAGTATTTACTTATTGACGGCTACAACATTCTTTTCTCTTGGTTTGATTTGCAAAATGCAGACAGCCGCGAGCTTGATTATGTACGTAATTTATTAATAGACAGAATATCCAATTACAGTGCTATGAACAGCCGTAAGATAATAATTGTATTTGATGCCTATAAGGTTAAAGACAATCCCGGCAGTATAGAGCAAAATGGTAACGTAACAGTTGTTTACACCAAAGAAGCCGAAACTGCAGACAGCTATATTGAAAAAGCAGTAAAAAACATCGGCAAAAACTACCGCACGTGGGTTGCAACATCAGACAGACTTGAACAGATAATTATTTTCGGTACTGGCGTTTTTAGAATTTCTGCACAAGAGCTGCTAAAAGAAATAGAGGCAACAGAACAACAAATCAAAGAATTAATGGACGATATAAATAATTGACAGGTCTGTATATTACACAGACCTGTTTACTTTTGTCCACCCCAGCATTTTAACATATTTATATAAACACGTCCAAGTCCCACCTTATCCACGCTGTTACTGTAAACAAGTGGAATTCTTGCACACTCATTTCCGTTAGCTTTAAGTATAATTTCTCCGGCAGTATCACCTTTTTTAATCGGTGCCTTTACACTTTCAGGCAACACAATCTCACGTTCAAACTTTACTGCGTTACCTTTTGGCATAAGCTTTTTAAACTGATTTGAAGTAATAATATCTATGTTATCAGCTACACCCTTTGTAACTGCCAGGTTTGCTATTTTCTCATTTTTTTCAACAGGTGTGCTTATCAAATAATTAGCAAATCCATAATTCAAAAGAGCCTTTGCCGTTTCAAACCGGTCAGCTGTTGTATCTGCACCAAGCACCACTGCAACAAGAGTAAGTCCATCACGCTCTGCTGCTGCAGAAATGCAATATTTTGCCTTGCCTGTTGAGCCTGTTTTTATTCCGATAGCATCAGGATAAAAACGTATAAGCTTATTTGTGTTGGCAAGCTGAAACTCTCCATTTCTAAGTGAATCCATCCATATCCTAAGAAACGGAAGTATGTCCTCGTGCTTTAAAAGCTCTGCAGACATCATTGCAACATCTCTTGCACTGGAATAATGCCCATCAGTATCAAGTCCATTGCAGTTAACAAAATTTGTGTTTTTCATCCCAAGTGCTTTTGCTCTTTCGTTCATAGCACTAACAAAGCTATCCTCACTGCCCATTATGTGCTCAGCCATTGCAACTGCAGCATCATTTCCTGATGCAACCGCAATCGCTTTAATCATATCTCTTACGCTCATCTGCTCACCAGGCTCTAAAAACACTTGAGAGCCACCCATACTGCAGGCGTGTTCACTTGCAGTTACATTCTCCTCCATTGTGATTTTTCCACTCTTTAATGCTTCCATACACAAAAGCATAGTCATAACCTTTGTTACACTTGCAATCGGCAGTTGCTCATCTGCGTTATTTTCATAAATCACCTGTCCCGTGCTTGGTTCAAGCAGCATAACAGACTTTGCAGTCGTTTCTATTCCTGCATTGTCGGCATAAGCATTCAAGCATAACAGGCACAGTGCCAGAAATACACAAAAAAATCGCACAATCAGTTTCATAACAAATCCTCCTTGTTATTAAAATGATTATGCGAAAAAATGTCGATTATTACTTAAAAATCAGATTTTTCTTGCTCTGGGATGTGAATTTTTATATACATCGTTAATCCTGTTTTTAATAAGGTCTGTATATATATGAGTTGAAGAAATATCAGAATGACCCATCATAACCTGCAATGATTTTAAATCCGCACCGTTTTCCAGAAGATGTGTAGCAAAAGAATGCCTTAACGTATGAGGTGTGATTTCTTTATCAATATGAGCAAGACTCTGATACTGCTTGATTATTTTCCAAAAGCCCTGACGAGTAAGCCGTCTGCCATTTGTATTAACAAACAGTGCATCAACCTCTTGCCCGTCAATCATTATGTCACGTGCAGCAGTAATGTATCTTTTTAAAGCAGCAATCGCATCAGGATACAATGGAACAATACGTTCCTTCCTGTTTGCCTTACATACTATGTAACCTATCTCCGGGTTAACATCACTGATATTCAGTGAAACAAGCTCCGACACTCGTATCCCCGTTGCATACAAAAGCTCAAGCATAGCCTTGTCTCTTATACTCTTGTAGTCCTTCCCCTTCGGCTGACTTAAAAGCATATCAATCTCCTCAGAAGTTAAAATCTGAGGAAGCTTTTTATCAGGCTTCATAGAATGAACCTTTTCTGTCGGATTGATTTCACAAAGCTTGTTTTTAACCAAAAAGCTGTAAAACGAACGCACCGATGCAAGATTTCTTGAAATTGTTGCTGATGCTTTTCCGCATTGCTTAAGCATCAGCATATAATTCATAAAAACAGTCGGAGTAGCATTAACATAGCTGCCGTAATTACTGTCGGTTAAATAACCGATATATTGATTTATATCACGCATATATGACTGAGTCGTATTAACAGATGCTTTTTTTTCATTTTTAAGATAG
>JAZNGX010000038.1:0-14185 GCA_045576675.1 Clostridia bacterium
GGTTACGAGATTCGGACTCGCGACTTTTACCTTGGCAAGGTAACACTCTACCACTGAGTTAAACCCGCATTGGTGGTCAGAATTAGAATTGAACTAACGACACGTGGATTTTCAGTCCACTGCTCTACCAACTGAGCTATACCCCTATAAATGGCGATCCGGATGGGGCTCGAACCCACGACCTCCAGCGTGACAGGCTGGCATTCTAACCAACTGAACTACCGGGCCACTCATTATTATGCTGACGTGCTGTTAACCAATCAGCATAAAATATTATACTCGAAAGTTTTGCAAATGTCAATACTTTTTTAAAAATTTTTTGAAAAAATTTTTAATTATTTTTTTTTATTATTTTTACTATATTGGGGCGGAAATATTTATCCAGTTTTTTATTCAAAATCCTGAGTATTATAAACGGTAGCAAAAAGCCTAAAACCGCCCATAATAATCCAAAAAAGCTATACATAATCAGTGCAGCAATCAATGGCAATATATACACAAAAAATGCACCGGCAAGAACATACGAAGTGCTTGTTTCTATTTTTACCGTGTCTCCGTTTTGTGCAGAAACAGTGTTTTTTGCATCAACAAATGAATTAAGCTTTTCGCATCCGCCACACATTCCGCAATTTTCACCGCAGGCTGATGCACGCTTAAATTGTACTCGTGCCATATTACCATTTATATTCACAACCACACCAATTTGTTCCATATTATTTCCCATAGCCTTTCTGCCAACAAGCAACAACTTTTTATCGTGCGATTTAGTTTCCTATCAACTCCGCAGCAGCCTTAAGTGTAATTTCAGTCACCTCTGAGCCACCCATAATTCTAGCAATTTCTGCAACCCTTGCATCGCCTTTAAGCTTGACAACATCAGTTGATGTTCTGCCGTCAGCAACGTGCTTTTCAATGAGATAATGACTTTTTGCTTTACTTGCAAGCTGCGCAAGATGCGTTATACACAAAATCTGTTTGGTTGATGACAACGCAATCAGCTTGTCAGCGATTTTCCCTGCCGCTCTTCCGCTCACACCGGTATCAATTTCATCAAATATGAGCGTATTAACAGCATCGGCATCAGATAAAATGCTTTTTATTGCAAGCATTATACGTGACATTTCACCACCAGAGGCAATTTTTGAAAGTGCCTTTGGTAATTCACCTGCATTAGCAGAAATAAGAAATTCAACATCGTCACAGCCATTACCGCAAAACTCCGTTGTCTTGATATCGACCACAAACTCACTGTTAGGCATATCAAGTTGTGCAAGCTGTTCTTTTATTTGGATTTCAAGTGTACGTGCCGCAGAAGTACGTTTATCGGTAAGCTTTTTAGCTATTGCGGCTAATTCTTCCTCTGTTGCTTTTAATTCACCTGTAAGCTTTTCTATAATTTCATCATTTTGAATTACTTCATCAAGCTCAGCCGAAATTTTTTCATAATACTCAAGCACTGCCTCAACTGTTGGCCCGTACTTACGTTCCATATCACGAATCGTACTGATTCTGTTTTCTATTTCATCAAGCTCGTGAGGGCTATAGCTTAGTCCATCTGCATATGAAGCAAGAGTAAATGCGATATCCTCAATTTCAAGCGTGACACTTTTAAGCCTTTCGTTAAGCTCACATAAAGTCTCATCATATTCTGCAATGTTTTCAAATGCGGCAGACACCTTTGCAATATTGTCATAAACATTGCCATTTGCTTCTGACAATCTGCCTTTTGCATTATTAACGGTGTCTGTTATGGTGCTGATTTCACTTAAAAAGCTCCTTCGTGATTCAAGCTTTTCATATTCTTCGACATTCAAATTGGCTGCTTTGATTTCATCAACCTGATACTTAAGCAAATCCATTTTACGTTGCTTTTCTGTTTCGTCGAGCTTATGTTCTTCTATTTCTTTTATCAATGAGCGTCTTATGTTATAAACCTCACTGTACTTCGCAAGCAGATCTGACGTATCACCAAAGCTGTCAAGAAAAGTTATATGTTTGTTTGGATTTAAAAGAGAAACATTGTCGTGCTGACCATGGATATTTACAATAGTTTTTGCAATATCACGAAGTGCCGCCGCAGTTGTAATTCTACCATTAACACGGCAGATGCTTTTGCCCTCGGCATTAACATCGCGGCTTATTATAAGTGTATCATCCTCATATTCAATACCAAGCTCATCCAATACCTCCTCTGTTTCTTTATTGTCAATAAAGAACACAGCCTCACACATAGCTTTGGATTCACCATATCGTATAAGCTCCTTATTTACTCTGCCGCCCAGAATCATATTTATAGCATCAATGATAATAGACTTACCAGCACCTGTCTCACCGGTAAGCACATTAAAGCCTTCAGTAAATTCTATATTAAGTTCGTCAATAACAGCAACATTTTTGATGTGCAAATTAAGTAACATAAGCGTAACTCCAATATTATTTCTTCATTTTCATAAATTTATTCTGCATTATAACAGCGTCTTCATCAGTACGCATAATCACCATAATCGTGTCATCACCTGCAATACAACCCACAATTTCACTTGTGCTGTGCAGATTATCAATAGCAGATGCAGCCGCCTGTGCCATACCGCTTAAGGTTTTCAGCACAACAAGATTTTTGGCTCTGTCAACAGTTAATACACAATTTGCAAAAACCTCGCTGAGCTTTTGACTTGTTTCACCGACCGATATAGATTTTGGTGCAACATAACGTAATGTACCACCCACATTCTGCTTAACAAGTCCCATATTGTGAATATCTCTAGAAATAGTTGCCTGAGTTATCGGTATACCTTTTTTAACAAGATATTCTGCTATATCCTCCTGCCTGTCAACAGCATTGTTCTCAATAAATTCTATGATAAGTCTTTGTCTTTCTGATTTTGACATAGTTCACCTCTTAGAAAAGTTTTTCTTTAAGTCTTTTATAAAACGAACACTCTGATGTTCTTACAAGGTTGATTTTTTTACCTGCCGTCACTGCAAGAACATCACCGGAATTAACCCTCAGTGCGTGATTTCCATCAAAATTCACTACAGCATTGCCTGCTGCTTCAATTATATTAATATGAATCTCCTTGTCCTTCGGCACAAGAATTGACCTGCTGTTAAGGTCGTGCGGGCAAATTAAAGTAAGTATTATAACATCAACAGTAGGGTCAACAATTGGTCCACCTGCCGAAAGTGAGTATGCAGTAGAACCCGTTGGCGTAGATATTATAAGACCATCTGCCCTCAATGTATAAAGCATTTCGCCATCAACCGATACCGAAAGCTTTACCATTGATGACATAGCATCACGGTGTATCGCCGTATCGTTTAACGAGGTATAGCTTACACCGTTTAGCGATGTTTCTATAGTAAGATGCTTTGAAACGGTGTAATCACCTTTAATTATCTTTTCAAAATCTGCATAGCTTTCCTTTTCAATTTCAGTTAGAAATCCAAGATGACCATAATTAATACCAAGAAACGGGCATTTCGCACTATTGTACTTATGCACAGCTGAAAGCAAAGTTCCGTCACCACCGAGAGTGACAATCATATCTGCAGCACAAATCTCAGCATACTCTGCCGCAGTTGCGTTTTCAACATGCTTTGCGACATCAGGCTCAACCAATGCTTTTATGTTGTTTCTGTTAAGAATTTCAACTGTTTTGATTATATGCTCTATTGAATTTTCTTTTATCAAATTAGGTATAACCGCAATTTGTTTAATCATATTGCTACCTCGTGTGATATTTTAACAATTTCATCAACATTTATTTCATTGTCCTCTCCGTTTTTGGAAAAGTACATAAGATATTCAATATTGCCCTCTGGACCCTTGATTGGTGAAAATGTAACTGCAGAAACCCTGATTCCCATTTCACGGGTAAAAGCCAATACGTTTTCAATAACCTCAATATGTATTTCGGGCTCTCTTACAACTCCCTTTTTGCCTACCTTCTCACGTCCTGCCTCAAACTGCGGCTTAATAAGTGCAACCCCTGTTCCGTCATCCTTTAAAAGCTGTTTCACAACAGGCAACACCAGCTTTAACGAAATAAACGCCACATCTATTGAAGAAAAGTCAAGCTTATCAGGAACCTGTTCTTCAGTAACATATCTGATATTTGTTCGTTCCAAATTTACAACACGCTCGTCACTGCGAAGCTTCCATGCAAGCTGACCATAGCCCACGTCAACAGAGTAAACCTTTGACGCACCATTTTGCAGCATACAATCAGTAAACCCACCGGTTGACGCACCAACATCCATACAGATTTTCCCGTCAAGACTGATACCAAATTCAGCAATTGCCTTTTCAAGCTTTAATCCGCCACGGCTGACGTAGTTTAGCTCACCGCCACGAACCTCAACCACAGCACCATCAGGCACGATGTCGCCTGCTTTATCACTGCGTTGGTTGTTTATAAAAACACAGCCAGCCATTATTATTCTTTTTGCACGTTCACGGCTTTCTGCAAAGCCATTTTCAGTCAGATATACATCAAGACGTGTTTTCACTTACCTGATACCTCTTTCAAAATAATTTCCGCGATGCTTTTTGCATCAGTTTTACAATATTCCATAAGCTCCTGTATGCTTCCGTGTGGAACTGATATATCATTTTCATAACCGATTTTTTTAACCTTGCACGGCAATAAATCAGAAACAATACTGCCTAATCCACCATTTACAACACCATCTTCTACTGTTATAACAGCACCTGTTTTGTCATAGGATTTTAATATTAACTCCTTATCAACAGGTTTTATGGTGCGTACATCTATTATTTCTGCATCCACTCCTGAGATTCCGACAGCCTCTTTTACCACGCTTGTAAAGCTGCCACACGTTACAACAGTTACGGCACTGCCTTCTCTTACAACCTCGCCCCTGCCAAACTCAAATGGTGTCTGTTCTTCAGTTTCATATAATTCGCGGGGATACCTTATTGCAATGCATCCGTCATATTCGTTTACAGCAAAACTAATCATTTGCTTTAGCATTTCCACATTTGATGGTGCAAGCACAGCCATATTGGGCATAGCAGTCATATATGCAATATCAAGCAAGCCGTGGTGTGACTCACCATCCTCACCCACAAGACCTGCACGGTCTATCATAAATACTGTATGAAGATTACGCATCGCAACATCGTGAACAATGTTGTCGTAAGCACGCTGCAAAAAACTTGAATACACTGCCACCACGGGGGTAAAGCCACCTCGTGCAAGACCACCTGCAAAGGTCGCAGCATGACCTTCCGCAATTCCAACATCAAAAAAACGTTCAGGGTATCTTTTTGCAAATTCTGATAATCCTGTACCATCAGGCATTGCAGCAGTTATTGCAACAATTTTTTCATTATTCTCAGCCAAATTTGAAATTGTGTTGCCAACCAGACCTGACAATTTTGTTCCGCCATTAACCGCCACAGCTTCACCTGTTGATGCATCAAATTTGCCGATTCCGTGAAACTTTCCCGGATTTTTTTCAGCAAACTCGTAGCCTGCACCTTTCTTTGTAAGCACATGAACAAGAACAGGACCTTTTGTTTTGCGTGCCATTTCAAAAGCCTCTGTAAGACTTTTTATGTCGTGCCCGTCAATAGGACCTATACAGGTAAATCCAAGTTCTTCAAAAAGCATATCCTTTACAAACATATATTTCACAGTGTCTTTAACATGCTTTATGCTCTTTGAAATGCCATCACCTGACGGCATATTGGACAGCACCTGAGTTACCTTCTGCTTTGTCTGGGCATACCATTTGCCCGTTCTGAACTTGTTTAAATATTTTGATATTCCACCAACATTTGGTGAAATAGACATTTCGTTATTATTAAGAACAACTGTTATATTGGTTTTTAAATGAGAAGCATTGTTAATGCCCTCAAACGCAAGACCACCCGTCAAAGCACCGTCACCAATCACTGCAACAACGTTATAATCGTCTTTATTAAGGTCACGTGCATAAGCGTACCCAAGTGCAGTTGAAATTGAAGTGCTGCTGTGACCGGAATCATAACAATCAGCACTGCTTTCGCTTGCTCTTGTAAAACCACTTAAGCCACCAAACTTACGTATTGTGTCTATTTTATCCAGTCTGCCTGTAAGCATTTTATGAACATACGACTGATGCCCAACATCCCATACAATTTTATCAACCTCAGGATTATACACCTTATGTAAAGCAAGTGTAAGCTCAACAGCACCAAGATTAGATGCAAGATGACCACCATTTTGTGCCACAACATCAACAAGTTTTTTCCTGATTTCAAGTGCAAGCTGCGAAAGCTTGTCGTATGACATATTTGTTATATCGCTATTATCTGTTATTTTTTCTAAAATTGACATACTATCAACTCTTTTTTCTTTTTCTAAAACTAAAAACATTAATAATACTTGCAACAGAGTATATGATGCTGTTTGCTTTACTCATAGCAACACCCTTACCCATCGCCTTGCCGCCAATTGTCAATGCCGCAACAAGACCTGTAAGCAACACCGAAACAACAATTCCGTCAAAGCTGTACGCCGCAATAATTTTTGCAACAATCGCAGTGGTTGCGGCACCACTTATGATACCAACAATATCACCAATTACGTCATTGCAAACATTTGAAACCTTTTCGGCATTTCTTATAAGCCATATTGCCTGCGATGCGGCACGTATGCGGCGTGATGCCATAGAATGAAAAGGTGTTTCGTCAGCAGTGGTAACTGCTATGCCAATTATATCAAATACAACACCTATAAGAATCAGTGCCAGCAAAAGAAAAAGTGCAGCAACAATGTTTGCCATAGGCATAAGTGTTGACGACAGCATATTCATTGATATACTCAGAAAAAACGACAGTACAGTTATAATAATAATCCAGCTTTTACTGCTGTTTTTCGGAGCAGATGTATTTTTAATTTTAATCTTATGTTTCTTTTTCAAATCAAGTACCTCACGCATATTGCGTTATATTAATATAAACAGTGGCAGCGTGTAAAGTAAACTTTGCAGCTTAGGTCCGCCCGAATTTCTCCACAAAGCGCCAAATTGTCGCCAAAATGGCGGTTCCCCTTTAAGCTCTGCGTCGTCAGGTTACCCTTGACGCTGGCGGATTGCCACTCAGAACTGCACTGAAATCCCTTACACGCCTCTGTTACAAACAGCCTAGGAGTTTTCCTCCACATTCTCATGTAATTCTTAGCCTCTTTTGCAAAAACGATTTCAAACGGCTATAACCTCACAGCGTCGGCCAACGCACGTTCGGTCTGATCCGTTATCCGCCGTTTCCACTCACGGCAGGCTACACTACCCACAGCACAAAAATAGCACCGCAAAGTAGGTTTCATCCTAAGTCGTACTTCTCAAAAGATGTCACGAATCGTCAGGTCGAAGCACAAGTTTAGGTCTCCACGGAATTAGGGGTCAACGCCCACATGCCATTGCGGATCGCCCCACGTCCTTTCTTCCAGCATCCGCCCCCGACTGGGCGTCGAAAGCAAACACAAGAAGCTTCATCGATGTGCCCTTTTACGGATTTTTAGGCCCGTCCTGGGAATTACTGGATATGACTAGGATACTGCGCCACTGTTTTATATTTTAACATATCAAATAGCTTTTGTCTACAGCCTTGCAAAAAGGCCAACTACAATACCAAGCAAGCCGCCAAGCACAACCTGAAGCGGAGTATGCCCCAAAAGCTCCTTTAATTCTATATTATCAAACTCATCAGAATGATGTGCCCAACTGTCAATAAGCTTGTTAAGCACAGCAGCGTGCTGCCCTGCGGCACGTCTTACTCCTGATGCATCATACATTACTATCACTGCAAAAACAAAGCAGATTACAAATTCAACAGAACCCCACCCGGTCACTCTTCCGACACACGTAGCAAGCGTTGCCACTGATGAAGAATGAGAACTCGGCATACCGCCCGAGCCAACAATTCTGTGAAAGTCAACCTTGTTTTCTGTTGCAAAAACAATTATGAATTTCAAAAACTGCGCTATAAACCACGAAATCAATGTGGCAATCATTATTTTGTTAGAAAAAAATTCAACCAAAAAATCCATTGAATTTCACCTTTCCTGCTAAAAATTTCTCGTTAAAAGATAGTCAGCAAGCTTAACTAAAAAATCTGCCCTTTCGCCAAAATCCTTTAGTGAAGACTTTGCCAAGTCGGTGTAATATATAAGCTTATCCTTTGCACCATCAAGCCCATAAAATGTAACAAAGGTATGCTTGTCACTTTTCTCATCACTTCCAACAGGTTTGCCAAGCAACGCTTCGTCACCTGTAACATCAAGTATGTCATCTTTTATCTGGAATGCCAGTCCAAGATTTTCAGCATAATCAACACACATTCTTATTGCGTTTTCGTCAGCATCTGCCGCTAATGCACCAAGCTCTGCAGCACAGCGTATTAATGCGCCTGTCTTTTTTTTGTGCAAGTCATAAAGCTGCTCCTTGGTGTGTGCGATGTTCATATCTATAACCTGACCGCCAATCATTCCGTCTGCTCCGGCACGCTGTGCCAGAGTCACAATGCCACTCAAAGCATTTTTACTTTGCGACTTTGCTGCGGTTTCAAACGCATAGGTTAAAAGCGTATCTCCTGCAAGCACTGCGGTTGCTTCTCCGTAAACCTTGTGATTGGTAAGCTTTCCGCGTCTGTAATCATCATTATCCATACACGGAAGGTCATCGTGAATAAGCGAATATGTGTGAACAAACTCCACTGCACACGCAAAATGCTTTGCGTTTTCAATATTGCCGCCAAGCATCTCACAAACCGCCATACACAAAATAGGTCTTATTCTTTTGCCACCATTTTGAATAGAATAATTGGCTGCTTCAAAAATTTGTTCGTGATACCCATTGCCATCAGGAGAAAGCTCTCTTATCCATTCTGACACCATATTAAATTTTTGCTTTAATAAATCATCGAAATTCATATTACTCATCTAATCCCTTGAACTCCTGTTTTTGTATTTCACCATCTTTTTTCACGATAATATTAATTTTCTTTTCAGCCTCATCAAGCATCTTATTGCAAGAATTTGACAGTGCTACGCCCTTTTCAAACAACTCAAGCATTTCATCGAGAGACAAATCACCCTGTTCAAGCCGTTTAACAATCGCATCAAGCTCTCCTATCGATTTTTCAAAATCAGCCATTTAACTCATTCCCTTCAAAAACCGTCTCGACAGCACATTTTATACTGCCGTCACTTAATTTAACATCCACCTTATCACCGCACACAATACCGGCAACCGATTTAACAACCCCATTTTGTCCTGATACAACTGCATATCCTCTTGCAAGAACAGAAAGCGGACTAAGCGAATCAAGCTTTGCAAAGTTAACCTGAAGCTGTCGTTTTTTTTCTTCAAGCTTTAAGCTTACCGCCGATGTAAGATGCTTTTCGCAATTATCAACACGCATTCGTGACTGATTAACAAAATCCATAGGACTTTTTACTGAAAATCTCGACAGCACCGAACGTTTGTAATTAATATTCTTTTGCAATGCCGAAAGCATAATCCCCTGACTTTTATTAAGCCCTGCTTTAAGCTCCAAAACAGACGGAACTGCAAGCTCAGCCGCCGCAGAAGGCGTTGGTGCACGCAAATCTGCAACAAAATCAGAAATAGAAAAGTCAGTTTCATGCCCGACTGCAGAAATAACAGGAATATCCGAAGCCGCAATCGCCATTGCAACAGGTTCTTCGTTAAAAGCCCACAAATCCTCAAGCGAGCCACCGCCACGACCTACAATAATCACATCTGCAGCACGGTTGTTGTTAAGATAGCTTATTGCATTTGAAATCTGCTTTGCGGCACCTTCCCCCTGAACAAGCACAGGGCAAATAAGCACCTCTGTAAGCGGATAACGGCGTGAAATCACGTTTACAATATCACGCACAGCCGCACCTGTAGGCGAAGTAACAACCCCAACAACCTTAGGAAAACGTGGTATAGGCTTTTTCCTCGACTGGTCAAAAAGACCCATTTCGTTAAGCTTTGCCTTTAACTGCTCAAACGCAATATGCAAATCACCAATTCCGTCAGGCTGCATAGAATCAATGTAAATCTGATATCGTCCGTCACGCTCATACACTGAAATACGACCTGTTACAATAACCTTCATACCATTTTCGGGGTTAAACCTGAGCTTATCAGCCGCACCACGAAACATAACTGCCATTATAGCTGATGTTTCATCCTTAAGCGTCATATAACAATGCCCCGATGAATGTCTTTTAAAATTTGACAGCTCACCTTTAACGGACACACCTGACAGTGTTATATCATTTTCAAGCAGCGTTTTTATATATTTATTAAGACTGCTTACTGTTATTGTCATTTTTCCTGTCTCCAAGCACAGAAGCAAGGATTCCGTTAACAAAGCCTGTGCTTTCTTCAGTATCATAAGTTTTAACAAGCGTTACTGCTTCATTTACCGCAACGGTATCGGGAATATCACTGCAATACACTATTTCAAATATAGCAAGTCTTAACGCAGCGGTTGACAGCTTTGAAATTCTGTCGATATTCCAACCGCGAGAATACTTTTTAATTGTATTATCAATCTCTTCCTTATTAAGCTGTACGCCCAAAACAACGTTTGATATATATTTTTTTGCATTGTCGTCTACGCCTTCATTCTCTTCATAAAACAACTCAAGAACGTTTTCGGCATTTTCTTTTTGTATATCCACCTGATACAACAGCTTAAATGCAAAATCTCTGGACTGTTTACGAGTCATAATTATTATGCACCTTTCAATAACAATTTTATTTAATTATACAATATTATGCATAAAAAATCAAGTTAAAGATGTAAGCTTTACAATTATGTTAAATTTGCAACAATAAGTTGAAAGCATTTATGCATTATGATACCATAAATTTAAAGGAAGGGTGATTGTTTATGAAGAAACTATTACTATGCACATTATTCATAATTGTGTTTTTGTGTACGGCAGTTTATGCAAATGAGCTAAGCTTCACTCCTGTAGGCGGCGGCAAATTCATATATTGCAACAACCCTGAAGGAATAGTTGATGATATACTTTTAGACGGCGAAACGCCTCGGTGGATTATGAATAACGCTAATCTGTCACCCGACAGCTATTACATCTATTTATCCCATTTTAATTACACAAGCGGCTTTGACTTACAGCTTGATATGCAGATAAAAGCATTAAGCAACGCAAAAATCACAATACACAAGGCATTTTTTGAAACGCCGCAAACCTATGCATATTTATTTAACGGAACAAAAAAACTTGCAGAAACCGATTGGGGACAGCTTAATGTTTGTGCAAGTATGCTTGGTATGCCGATATGCGATATCCGGGGTGATGATTTTTACTATCCTGCCTCTTTTGAGCCGGTAACGTTTGAGTTAAAACAAGGTAAAGCAACATGGCTTTCGTATTATCTTAACAATTACACACCTGTAAGCTTCGGTAAAGGTGTTCACATACAAGCCTTGATTGAAATCCAAAGCGGCACTGCCGACTTTAATATAGGTGCATTAAAATCAAATGTACGGGAATATCTGCCGGATAATATAGCTAATGGTGAATACCGTTGGGATTATACCCTAAAAGGTATCGCAAACTCATTACCAGAGGTAAAAGCAGATATAAGCTACGTTATTGACAACAACACAAAGGACGGTACAAAAATACCTGTTTTGCTTAAAAACCAGTACATTCCTGAAGGTCACACGGTTACAGAATGGTATACTCAGTTAAATCCGCAAAACGACATATGGTCAAAAAAGCTTGCAGCCGAGTCCGATATACTGACACTTTATTATAAAGACAATTCAAAGCTTGGTTTTTATGGAGCTGATGTTGAAGATGGGCAAAAAAATAACATCTGGCAATTTGATACTCTGCACAGTGCTGTCAGAAAATATGAGCAGCGGTTTAATACAGGTGCAGCACAGGATTTTGTGCCTAACTTTATACTTGATATCACTGCCGATAACCATGCATACGCCTGCAACATCGGCAACTATGGTGTTTCAACCACATATTGTCTGTCCGTAACTAACGAAACTGACCAAACAAAATATTGCACTCTTGCGATTACTGCTGCAAGCGAAATAATTGCATATGAAAAAGAAAAACCTTATGCATATGTTAAAGACCTTACGAGTGAAAAGGTCACAGATAATATGCTTACTCACGAAATTCCACCCAACACCACAGAAAATTTTGAATTTTCCATTATACTGCCGGTAAATTATAATGGTGGCATAAAGAATGAGCTTATAATAACAGACGAAAACATTCAAGCAGTTGATTTTGAGAAAAAAAGAGAAGCAACTAAAGATAAAACCCACACCGATGCATATTACGGCGTTCCGATTAACGAAATTCGTCCGTTGTTTCCCGAAGAAACCGCATCGACTTTGCACGGCGGATATGAATATTTAAAGGGCAGAAATAATGCAATAGCACGCTGGTGTGCATGGGATGGCGCACCGGACTGGTATTATAACCTTTGGGGACATGTAAGCACTGTTTACACGCTTGACGAAAATTATAACATATCAGGCAGTTACGCCTTCACTTCACTTCCCTGCGAGGCATCATACAACAACGGATATTATTACATTAAAACCGCCCGCGACGGTGTATATAAGTCGCAAGATGGTGTGGAATGGGCAAAAACAAACGAAAACCTGCCGCCATATATCCCATACTACGATTTAAAAAATGCTTCAGATTGGGCAATCCCTGAGCTTGAAGAAGCCTGGGATATCGGGTTACGACTCAAATGGCAAGGAGAAAGCTACAACTTTACTCACGCAATATCACGCGAAGCCTTCTGTGAGCTTGCCTATGCACTGCTTGAAAAGCTTGTAGCAACCACAAACACCAACACAGAGCTTAAATTTAACGACACAACAAATCCAAAAATCGAAAGACTTGCTTCTATTGGAATTATAAACGGCTTTGGTGACGGCACGTTCCGCCCCGAAGCTCAGCTGACACGTGAACAAGCAGCAGTAATTCTATCCAGAATTGCAAAAAATGCTTCAGGTAACATCCACGAATACGATGCCCACACTTACAACGACAGCAATCTGATTTCTGACTGGGCAAAGGACGGCGTAAGCCTTGCATATCATCTTGGAATAATGCACGGAACAGGTGATAATGTATTTGCACCGCAGGAAAGCTACAGCTGTGAGCAGTCGGCAATAACCCTACTGAGATTATACAAAAAGGTCTGACATAGAAAAACATGGCATTATCACAAAAGATAGCGCCATGTTTTTTTGATATGTAAACAATTTAGCTGAATTCACTACATCATATGCTTTTTCACAAACTCAATTGCCTTCTGCCAGTCCTCACGTCCCATATAATGCAAACCACTACGTATATGATAACCCACACTGCCTTGATGATATGTATCACCTGCACAAGGCAATTTATCATCACACACGAAGCCTGTTTTGCCATGCTTTTCATAATATTTACCAACGGCTGTACAGGTTAAAAACTCAGACTGTGGGTCTGCCCACAAATCCTCTGCCGCACTTGCGACGTATAAAAACCTCGGTGCAATCAGTGCTGCAAGATAATGCTGGTCAAAGGGCATTTCTGTTTCTTTATCCATATACTTTTTGTAATTTTCGCAAAACCAATACGGAAATACTTCGCATATATTGCTGATTTTTTCACCTGTTTTACCTCTTGATAACGCTATACCGCTGCATCCTGAGTTATTTGAATATGCACACTTAAACCGTTCATCGGTTGCAGCTGTTAAAAGAGCAGTTTTACCAAGTCTTGAATGCCCGCATATGATGCTTACATTTTTATCAAGGCAGTCTTGCGTCTCAGCATAATCCATTACACGCTGTGCCGCCCACGCCCACATTGCAATTTTTCCTGCACCATCATCCGGTCTTTTCCCGTCTTCATACAAAACGCTTGCAAGACCGTTTGTGAAATCATCGTTATCGCTTGTTACATCCTCATAGCAGAAGGAAATTACCGCATAGCCGTTGTCAACAATTTCCTCTGTCGGTATGTAGCGGTCAGGCACTGCATCTCTAAAATTTATGCAGATAAAGAAAGGACATTTTTTGTCACTTCTCGGAACAGTTACATAAATCGGAAAAGTAAACTCTTTTCCACAAGTCGGATCGTAGCCATGTCGTTCTGTG
>JAZNGX010000039.1:0-12919 GCA_045576675.1 Clostridia bacterium
GAAAAAGTTAACAATGCTTATGATAATTATGAATTCTATCTGATTTATCACGCAATTCATAATTTCTGTGTTGTTGATTTAAGTAACTTCTATCTTGATGTTATAAAAGACAGAACATATTGTGAAAAGACTGATTCACAGTTAAGACGTTCTTCACAGACAGCTATGTATATTATTCTTGATGCTTTAGTAAGAATGATTGCTCCTATCCTTTCATTCACAGCTGAAGAAATCTGGGGCTTTATGCCGCATAAGGACAGTGACAAGGCTGACAGCGTATTCCTTTGTGATATGCTAAAGGCAGATGAGTCAACATATGATGCTGCTTTAGAAGAAAAGTGGAACAGAATCTTAGATTTAAGAGAAGATGCTGCAAAGGCTTTGGAAATTGCAAGAACAAATAAGGTTATCGGTCATTCGTTGGGTGCTGATGTTACAGTTTACGCTGATGATAAGAATTATGACTTTATTAAGTCAATTGAGGACGATTTGGCTACAATCTTTATTACTTCAAATGCAAAGGTTGCAAGAGCTGAAGTTGCTCCGGATGATTCATATAAAGCTGAGAAAACAGGTGGCGTAAAAATCGCAGTATCTGCTCCTGCAGGTGAAAAGTGTGAACGTTGCTGGATGTTCAGTGAAACAACAGGTAAGACAAAAGAAGGTCTGTGCGACAGATGTGCATCTGTAATTGAATAATTAATACAAACAAGCCTGTGCTGAGTTTTCAGCACAGGCTTGTTACATTAAATGAATTGTTTTAATGCGTATTTAATTGTATCCTCAACTGACAAATCCTTTGGTGCTTTTGCAACAGCATTTACAGCATCGTTAAATGAATACCCGAGTGAAGTTAAAGCAACAACTGCTTCATTTTCAGCAGTGTTTGCAACCTCAATATTTTCTGTTGTACCAATCGCCTGAGTTGTTTTGATTTTATCTTTAAGCTCTAAAATAATCCTGCTTGCAACCTTAGGACCAACTCCCTGTGCTGCAGTGATTGCTTTTGGTGTATTTGTAATTATTGCTGTTGCAAGATTTGCAGGAGTAAGACACGAAAGTATGCTTATTGCAGCTTTTGGACCAACTCCGCTAACTGACAGCAGAAGCAGAAAGCTTGAACGTTCTTCGACAGAAGAAAATCCGTATAGCTCAAAAATGTCTTCCTTAACATGAAGGTATGTGTAAAAGGTTACACATTGCCCTGATTTTGCATTAAGGTTTCCTGTTGAAGTTATGATTCTGTAGCCAATGCCGCCAACGTCAATTACAACATAGTTTTCTCCTGTGCTTATTAATGTTCCTTTAATATATTCATACATTTATATCACCCTTTATTATAGAATAGTTTGTGTGAGCATGGCAAACTGCGATTGCAAGCGCATCGGCAGTATCATCAGGCTTTGGAACCTCGTGAAGGTGGAGGATAGACTTAACCATTTGCTGCACCTGTTTCTTTTCTGCACGACCATAACCTACAACAGCCTGTTTAACCTGCAGTGGAGTATATTCATACACAGGAATGTGATTATTTTCTGCGGCAAGTACTAAAACGCCTCTCGCTTGACCGACTGTAATGGCGGTTTTTGCATTGTTGTTGAAAAATAATTCCTCGATTGCAACCTGGTCAGGCTTAAATTTATCTATTATGTAACACATATCGTCATAAACCATTTTAAGCCTTGAAGGAAGTGGCGTATGGGCAGGACTTGTGACTGCACCGTAGTCAATAACCTTGAAGTTTACGCCGTCATATTCAATTACTCCAAACCCGACAATTGCAATTCCGGGGTCAATTCCTAAAATTTTCATATATACTCCTTGATTTTTGTTTTTATATTTGATATAATACCTTTATTATATCATTGTTTGGAGGTTTTTTCAATATGTCAAAGGAAAAAGTTGTTCTTGCTTATTCCGGCGGTCTTGATACATCAATTATCATCCCGTGGTTAAAGGAGAATTATGATTATGAAGTTATAGCTGTATGCGGTGATGTTGGTCAGGGTAAAGAAACTGACGGTCTTGAAGAAAAGGCTTTAAAAACAGGTGCATCTAAGCTATACATTGAAAATTTACAGGAAGAATATGTTACTGATTTCATCTGGCCTACACTTAAGGCTCAGGCAGTATATGAGGGCAAGTATCTTTTGGGTACATCTCATGCTCGTCCATGTATTGCTAAGAGAATTGTTGAAATTGCTAGAGCAGAGGGTGCTACAGCAATTTGTCACGGCTGCACAGGTAAGGGTAATGACCAGGTGAGATTCGAGCTTACAATAAAGGCACTTGCTCCTGAAATGAAAATTATTGCTCCGTGGAGAATATGGGATATTAAGTCACGTGAAGAAGAAATAGAATATGCTATGGCAAGAAATATTCCTGTTCCTGTAACAAAGGAAGATAATTATAGTATGGACAGAAATATCTGGCACTTGTCACACGAGGGTATGGATCTTGAAGACCCTGCAAACGAGCCAAATCTTGACAAGATTTTAAAAATGATTACACCGCCTGAAAAGGCTCCTGATACACCTACTTATGTAGAAATCGGATTTGAAAAGGGTATACCCGTTTCAATTGATGGTGTTGAGTATGGTGCTGTTGAGCTTTTGACAAAGCTTAACAAGCTTGCAGGTGAAAACGGTGTTGGTATTGACGATATCGTTGAAAACAGACTTGTTGGTATGAAGAGCCGTGGTGTTTATGAAACTCCCGGTGGTACAGTTTTGTATGCTGCTCACAAGGAGCTTGAGTACTTATGTCTTGATAAAGCTACATTGCATTATAAGCAGTTAGTTGCAAATGAGTTTGCAGACCTTGTATACAACGGTTTGTGGTACACACCGCTTCGTGAGGCTTTGTCTGCTTTTGTTGATAAAACTCAGGAAACTGTTACAGGTACAGTAAGATTAAAGCTTTATAAGGGTGTATGTTCACCTGCAGGTGCAAAATCACCATATTCATTATATAGTGAAGACCTTGCTACATTCTCAGAGGATGAGGTTTATAACCAGAAGGATTCAGAAGGCTTTATCAATCTGTTTGGTTTGCCTGTAAAGGTAAGAGCTATGCTTTTAAAGGATAAATAATCGAGAGGAAAGAACTGATATGAAGTTATGGGGCGGACGTTTTTCTAAAGAAACAGATGCTTTGGTTGATGATTTCAATTCATCGATAAGCTTTGATTCAAGAATGTATAAGCAGGATATTACAGGCAGTATTGCCCATGCAGAAATGCTGGGCAAACAGCATATAATTCCTGAAGAAAACAGCAGGCTTATTATTAAAACACTTAATGAGATTCTTGCTGATATAGAAGACGGAAAGGTTGAGTTTTCTGTTGATGCTGAGGACATTCATATGAATGTTGAAAAGATACTTATAGAACGTATCGGTGACGTTGGAAAACAGCTTCACACCGGCAGAAGCAGAAATGACCAGGTTGCACTTGATATCCGCCTATATCTGCGTGATGAGTGTGAAGAAATCTATTCTATGCTTAATACGCTTACTGAAACGTTGCAGGGAATGGCAAGAAAGTATATCTCAGTTATAATGCCTGGGTATACGCATTTGCAAAAGGCTCAGCCGATTCTTTTCTCACATCATTTGCTTGCTTATAATGAAATGTATAAGCGTGATATTTCCCGTTTGCGTGAGTGTATGGAAAGAATGAATGTGTCACCTTTGGGGAGTGGTGCATTAGCTGGTACAACATATGACTTAGACCGTGAGTTCGTTGCAGAAAAGCTAAATATGTTTGGTGTCACTGCAAATAGCTTAGACGGCGTTTCAGACAGGGATTTTGCAATAGAATTATGCTTTGTAATAAGTATGATTATGATGCACACGTCACGTTTTTCTGAAGAAATAATACTGTGGTCAAGCAACGAATTTGGTTTTGTTGAGTTAGACGATGCATATTCAACAGGCTCAAGTATAATGCCACAAAAGAAGAATCCTGACGTTGCAGAGCTTGCACGTGGCAAAACAGGCAGAGTTTACGGTGATTTGATGGCTCTTTTAACTGTAATGAAAGGCTTGCCGCTTGCTTACAACAAAGATATGCAGGAGGATAAGGAACAGATATTTGATGCTGTTGACACGGTTAAAATGACATTGCCTGTGTTTACAAAAATGATAAGCACTATGCGTGTTAATGAAGAAAAAATGAGAATAGCTGCAGCTCAGGGCTTTACAAATGCTACCGATGCGGCAGATTATCTTGTTAAAAACGGATTGCCGTTCCGTGATGCTCATAAGGTTATAGGAGAGATTGTTGCATATTGCATTGAGAATAATAAGTCCATTGAAGAAATGACAATTGTTGAATTCAAGCAATTCTCTGATTTGTTTGAAAATGACATTTATGATGCAATATCACTTGAAACCTGCGTTAACCTTCGCAATGTTACAGGCGGAACATCAACATGGCAGGTAAAAAGACAATGCGATTTATAAAGGAGAATATCAATGAGTAATCCAATAGTTACAATAAAAATGGAAAACGGTGGAATTATTAAGGCAGAATTGTATCCGGAGGTTGCTCCTAATACTGTGAATAATTTTATTTCACTTGTTAGTAAGGGATTTTATAACGGACTTATTTTCCATCGTGTTATTGACGGATTTATGATTCAGGGCGGTGACCCTGATGGTATCGGTATAGGCGGACCAGGTTATGCTATTGCTGGTGAATTTGCAAGTAATGGCTTCCCGAACAGTTTACGCCATACAAGAGGCGTACTTTCAATGGCACGTTCGATGAACAAAAACAGTGCAGGAAGCCAGTTCTTTATTATGGTAGATGATGCTCCTCATCTTGATGGTGATTATGCAGCTTTTGGCTGTGTGATTGATGGAATGGACACTGTTGATTATATTGTAAGTGCTAAACGTGATATGCGTGATAAGCCACTTGTTGACCAGGTGATGGAAGAGGTTACCGTTGAAACCTTCGGAACCCAATATCCTGAACCGGAGAAAATGAACTGATTAAACCGATATTTTTAGCTTTTTTTATTAAATAGTCGCACTTTAAACGTGCGGCTATTATTTTATGTGCATACATTTCAACAAGATCCGGATTGATTACGTTGTTATAGTTTCGCTTCGAAACTTCAAGTTCTGTCTGTGCTTTTGCTATATCTGATAATAATTCTGACTTTTTATCTTTTTTCACTTTATATCATACCTTTCTTATGGTATTAATATGTAATTAAAGAAATTTTATTCATTTTATTGATAATATGGTATAATTGTTGTATAATGAGGATACAAGGCAAACTCACTGAATTTCCTTCGGCGTGAATTTAGCCTGATGGCTCATAAATTGCACTTGTGCACTAAAGACAATTAATTTATATTATTAAAAGAGAGATAACGTGAAAAATCACGTTAAGCCTCCGGCGGAATTTATTGCACCGCAATACGCCTTATCTGCCCACGATAAGAAGCGTGTATATTTTTAATTACTATTTGTGGGCAGAAAGGCTATGGGAATTATTATGAGAAAGAAACTTCAGGATAAAATGTTTGAAATGAGTTATATTATTGAACTGCTTATATCACTGCTGTTGGTAGTTTCTGTATTAATTATGACTGTACGTATTGCAATAGATATTTTTAATATTTCGTTTATAGGTAAAGGTATTGATTCACTTGTTTTGATTCTTGATAAAGCGATTGTTCTTGCGATTGGTGCTGAGCTTATTAAAATGCTATGTAAACACACTCCTGAAACTGTTATTGAAGTTCTGGCATTTGCTCTCGCTCGTCAGTTGATTGTAGGGCATACAGCACCTTTGGAAAACCTTATTACAGTTTCAGCGATTGCACTTCTTTTTGTTGTGAGAAGATTTTTGCTTAATCGTCACGATAAAGTAGAAACGCCAGATGGATTTGTAGACATCGACGATAAGATAATTAAAAATGATTTTTAACCTTGAGTTGACACGAACTATATGGATATGTCGAATGTTGTCGAAAGGAAGTGCAGAAATGAAAAAACTAATCTTAACAAATATAATTGTTGTTATTACTTTTATTCTTTTTGACCCTTTGCTGAATTATTTGGGAGAATGGGCAGATACATATAGTCTTGGTGCAGAGATGGTTTTAGGAATGTTTACACCTCTGTTATTTGGATTTTTTATACTTTCGTCTTTAGGTTTAATATTATTTTCGATTATTAAAAGCATTGCAAATAAAGATATTAAACAACTTATCCCAATTACAATTTTTGTTATTGGAATTATCGGTTATATATTGATTTCTAATTTGGATAGTTTTTGGATTAGATTTGTGACTTATTATATTAACTTATGATGGTTTTGGGTCCTAACTTGATATGAACAGCCATCAAAAAGGTTTGCATCTAAACCTTATGTGTTGCATTTTAACAATATAGGAAGGATGAAAACATGCGAAAATTCATACCACAAAATCATAAAGAAATCGAAACAACAGGGACATTGAGCACTATATTATTACTAATGATTTTGATTCTTTTTTTATGGGACTTGAGAATTTTCTTGTTTTTGGCGTTGTTAGCTTCACCATTGTTGTATATGGGTTTGTTTCCTTTGTTAAGGAATTTTGGTTTGTACATAGAAAATGATAAAATTGTTTTTAAAAGTTTTTTACGAAAACAACTTGATATAAAAGATATTAAAGGGTTGTTAATATTAAAATCAGAATACAGAACAAGGTATAGTTATCACTATATTAAAAATCAAGAAAAAAGTTTTAAGTATTCGATTATATACTTGAAGGAATTTGACGCTAGATTCGCAGACTTTAATTTGGGTGATATGCACTTCATGTCAAATCATGGAGAAGATGCTTATTTCTACACAGTTTATGATGAAGAAATAATAGAACTTTTCAGGGGGAAAATACCAATAATAGTATGTAAATAACTATTGATTAAAATATTCAGTGATAAAGACTTTTACTTTTGTCAAATTTAAAACATTAGTTTGGCGATTATGATATTTATTTACAATACCATTTTATAATCTTAACAATATACATTTTATTGTTAAAGAACACACATTAAATAGCTGATTCTTACTGGGGGCGTTTGATATGTTTGGCCGAAAATTTGAAATTGATATGTGCGAAGGTTCAATATTTAAAAACACGATTCTTTTTGCAATTCCGTTGATTCTTGCGAGTGTTTTACAGCTTTTGTATAATGCAGCAGATTTGGTTGTTGTAAGCCGTTATGCCGGCTCTGATGCAATGGCATCCGTTGGTGCAACATCAGCTGTTACAAATCTTCTTGTTAACGTTTTTGTTGGTTTTTCGCTTGGTGCCGGAGTTGTAGTTGCAAGAAAATATGGTGCAAGAGATGATGAGGGAATACACAAGTCTGTTCACACGGCGATGCTGCTTGGCGTTATAGTTGGTGCGCTGTCGGCTTTACTTGGTCTTGTGTTTTGTAAGCCACTGCTTGTTTTGATGGGAACTCCTGAGGGTGAAGTTCTTAATGGGGCAGTTTTATATATGCGTATTATTTTTATAGGTGTACCTGCATCTCTTGTTTATAATTTCGGTGCTTCAATTCTGCGTGCGATAGGTGATACAAAACGTCCGCTTTATATACTTGCTTTTACTGGGCTGGTTAATGTTATATTAAATCTTGTTCTGGTAATAGCTTTTAATATGGATGTTTCAGGCGTTGCAATTGCAACTGTTGTATCCAATTATTTGTCTGCACTGGCGGTTTTATACACATTAATCAATTCTGATACAACATATCGCTTGAATTTAAAGCATCTTAGGTTCTATAAAAATGAATTAACAGAGATTGTTAAAATAGGTCTGCCTGCAGGAATTCAATCTTCATTTTTTAGTTTTTCGAACACGATTATTCAGTCTACTATCAATACTTTTGGCGAAGCTGCAATTGCGGGAAATGCAGCAGGAGCTAACATTGAAGGTTTTGTGTATGTTGCGATGAATGCATTTTATCAGGCGACAATGACAAGCGTAAGTCAGAATTACGGTGCTAAAAATAAAACTCGCATTAACAAAGCAATATACGTTCCGCTTTTGTGTGTTGTTGTGACAGGTGCTGTTTTAGGCGTTATAACGGTGGTGTTATCAAGAACTTTGCTTGGAATATATATAACTGATTCTGCCTATGCACTTGATTTTGGTGTAAGACGAATGCTTATAACTTGTTTGCCATACTTCTTGTGCGGAGTGATGGAAGTATTAACAGGAGCGTTGCGTGGGCTTGGCTATTCAACAATTGCTGCAATATCGACGTTTGTTGGTGTATGTGGTTTCAGAATGATTTGGGTATTTGCAGTTTTGCCACACAACAGACAGGTTGAATTTCTCTTTTTATGCTGGCCGATTTCGTGGTTGATTGTAAATGTATTACACACTATTACGTTAATTGTTGTAAAACCGCGTGCGTTAAAACGTATGCAATAATTTAATTATAAAGGAGGTTTACAAATGATATATCCATTGGCATTTATTTGTACCTCCTTTTTGTTTGGCTCTTTTCTTTCTGCAATGTCTGATTATAAGGAGGCTCTTGTCTTTATAATTTTGATTATCATTTCTTTATCTGTTACAGCGATAATTGTAAGAAAAAGTAAGGGTGTGCTTTTGTTGCTTTGCCTTGCTTCGTTTATTACAGGTGCAATATACTTATATGGCTATAGTCAGTTTCATATATGCCAAATCAAAGACTATTACAATACAGAGATAACTGTAAGCGGAAAAGTTACAGATATCATTCAAAACGGATTTGTGATAAAGTCCGATACCATAAACGGAAAGAAGATTAACGGAACAATCAAGTTCAATGTTTATAACTATAACGATATTAACTGCGATTGTGGTGACAATGTTATGTTTTGCGGCAAGCTAAAGAGCTATAATCTATCCGCATTTTATGGTGGCTTCAATGCAAGAAAATACAATATGACAAATAAAGTTTATGGACATATTTACACAGAAGGTGTTGAAGTTATAAAAAATGGCAAGGATGTTTTTTATAGTATAAGAACACGTATGTCAGATAGCATTTCATACAACTTTGGTGGGGATAAGGGTGAGTTTTTAAAGGCATTACTTATAGGCGACAAATCAGGCTTTTCTAATGCTCTTAAAACAAATCTTATGAAAAGCAGCTTGTCACACGTGGCAGTTGTTTCGGGCTTGCATTTGAGTATTTTGATTTCTTTTGCCGGTGTTTTTGCAGCATTTTTAAAGCGACACAAGGTTTTATATGTTGCAGTTATGCTTATACTTCTTGGACTGTTTGTGGGAATAATCGGTCAACATCCGTCTGTTTTACGTGCGGTGGTGATGGCTACATATTGTTTAATTGCAGTTTTTCTTAATAAAAGATATGATGCTTTTACAGCACTTACTTTTTCTGCAGTTTTGCTTGTTGTTATTAATCCGTTTTATGTCCAGAGCGTAAGCTTTCAGTTATCATATGCTGCAACCTTTGCGATAATTGTTACTATAAACAAAGAAGGAAGACACGTGTTATTAACGACCGTTTCAGTGTTTCTTATAACATTGCCGCTTTGTATGTACTATTTCAATTTTGCATCTCTTGCGATGTTTTTTACTAATCTGCTCGTAACACCTATTGTGTCAATACTGTTACCAGTTGGATATCTGATGCAGATATTTCCTTTTTTAAGATATTTTGCAGGTGCATTAATAGACATAATGCTTATAATTATAGAAGCTTTCGGTTCGTTTGATATTCTTAATATTAAAGCTGCAGTTCCGTCTGTTTTTATTATTCTTGTAATGTATACTGCAGCGGGTGCGTTTTTGTCACTTGTTATATTTGGCAGAAAAAGGTTTGCAGCAATAATGCTTGTGGTTTCGATGAGTTGTTTTGTTGCAGGTTGTTTTAAGCCTGATGACTATATTAAAGTATTTAATGATGGTGACAATGTTGTACATATTAAATCTCTTAAGGGCAAAAACATTATTTGTACAGCCGGCTATGACAATATTGAAAGCTATGTTAATAAACATTACATAGAATGCATAGATGCTTTGATACTTACAAAGCTTCCTGATAATTTTGATTTAAAAAATATCCGTATTAAAAAGCTATATCTGCCTGAGTATAACAGCAGGGAAATATCAGGTGATTTCAGCATAAAGTATTACGACACTGAAGTGATTGAAATTGATGGAGCAACGATTACACCTGTAAGCTTTATGCCATACAAAAGCAAGGTTGACGAAAAACGCCCTGTTTTGCACATTAGCTATGGTGGCAAAAGTATTCTGTTTGAACCATATGTAAATGACGAGCTGAATAAGGAATATTTAAGTACTGTTGAAGCCGACATAGTTGTTTTAAAAGATGCTTCAGCAATTTGCAAGCGTGCTGAATTTGTTATTGGAAGTGGTTTACAACCAAATGAAAATGTGATATACTATGATACAGAAAAAAGTGGTTCGATTGTATTTTATGATGACAAAATAAAGACTTTAAGGTGATTAATTTGAAGCTTTCAATTCCTCAGCTTAAAACAAAACTAAAAACCGGTGAATTTTCAGGTACGTTTTTATTCTACGGTGAAGAAAGATACATTTTAAATAGCTATACAGAGCAGATTAAAGCAAAAACTGTAACTGATTTTCCTGAATTTAATCTGCTTGAAATAAATGAAGAAAATGCCGATTTTGAGCAGTTTTACGGATTTGTGTGTGCGTATCCTCAATTTAGTGATAAAAAGCTTGTAATAGCAAGAAATTGCGGTTTTTTGCAGAACGGCACATACAAGGCAAAGCTTGCACAGCTTATAACAGAAATGCCACAGTTTTGTGTGGTGATATTTATTGAAGACAGTATTACAAAGATTTCAAAGGATGTTATGTCTGCTTTTGAAAAATCTGGATGTATAACAGATTTTATTAAACAGAATCCTGCAGATTTGAGAGCGTGGGTTAACAAAACATTTGCAGCAGCAAAAAAACGTATGACAATTGAAGATATGTCGTATCTTGTGGATATATGCGGTTTGTCACTTGAAAAGCTTTCTGTTGAGTGTGCAAAGCTGATTGCAGCAACAGACGAAGATGTGATAACCAAAGACAAGATAGACAGTCTTGTAACAGTTCCTTCGGAATATAAGGTTTTTGCAATGTCAGATTCTCTTTTGAATAAAAAGGCTGACGAAGCATATATGCTGCTTAAAGAATTCAAAATCAATAAGGAACAGCCAACAGAAATTATAGCTTTAATTTATGCTGCTGTTGCTGATATATATATGTTTAAGGTGCTTATGACACAAGGTGAAAACCCTGATTATTTTCTTGCTCCAAACAGAAAGTGGCTTTCGAAGAAATACAGGGCAATGGCACCGAAGTTTGAGTTTAAGAAATTACGTGGAATAATGAAGCTATGTTATAAATATGACGAAAAAATTAAAACCGGTGCTATTGATGCATTCACAGCTTTAGAGCTTATTATGGCGGAAATGCTTTAGTTTTATTTTCAAAGCATTTAAAGGATGGTAACAATTGAAGAAAATATTTAAGATTGTATTTTTTATTATATTAAGCTTGTTAATTTTACAATTGTTGATTTTTGTATCGGCTAAGTATGGTTGGAAACTCTATGGCTTTGATATGTGTGAAAGTCCAAATATTTTGTACATTGAAACTGCTTATGTAACTGATGAAACTGTACATATAGTAGGGAACACTTCAAGCAGTGCAACATCATATATCGGATATACATATAAAATTAAAGATAATGTTCTTTATTTGGGTATTAAGCAAAACTTATTATTTGGGTTTAAGGACAGAAATGGTAGATATGCTTTTGTAATTGAAGATGATTTTAAGAATATTGAGTCAATATATCTTAGAAATAAAGAAGAGGAAAAGTGTATCTGGTCTGCCGAAAACGACAAAAAGTATATGGAGAAAATCAGCAAAGTCAGACTATATGAAACAATTTCTGTTTCTAATGAAATTGATTATAAAGAACAAATGAAAAATGTAGAGTTTGTATATGCGGATGAGGAGTTGTTGAACAGAATACAACACCCAACATTTTCTGATGAATTATGCTTTACCAAAAGTGGTCGGTATTTAGGCGTAGCAGAGTTGTGGAATGGTGAGGAATTATATTTGAGCATTAACCGGCATTTTGACTGCTATAGTGCAATTGGTTTGTCTGGACACTATGATTATTGAAAGGTTAGTGTTTCAGCCGAGGCTTTGTTTGATTACGGTATTCTGTCGAGACATATCACATCTAAGGGTAACAATATCAAATATACAATGAAACAAAATAATTGGTTGTTAAAAATACTGATGGTTATCCCTAAAATGTTTATTCAATTATGAAAGATGATGTTCAAATTGCACTTATAAAGAAATCTGTGTTAACTGTTGGTGAACAAAATAGATATGATGTAGATTTTGATTATGTAACTGAAAAAGACAAGGTGTTCGTCTTGTTAATGGTTTCGTTCATTGATGTTGTTTTCTTTCCAAATCGTTTGAGGTTTGTTGCTGTTAAGTATGAGAAAACAATAGGTAAAGATAAAATGGCTCACAGGACATTATGGCAAAGTAATAAACAATAGCTTTTGGTTTTGACTTAACACGAACTATGTCGAATAATGTAGAAAGGGAGTGTAGAAATATGAAAATTAAGCAATTATTATTAAATTTACTGCCTATGGCTTTATCTTTTTTGCATGCTTTATTAGCTAAATATGATATAGCTCATCATATGACATCTACAAGCTTTGCACTAATTTTGATAGGCTTGTTACCATTGGTCTTTTCAATAATAAACTACTATGTTTCTAACACGATAATTCGTCTTATTGTTTTGAATTTTATTTTTACAGCAAGTCAGTTAGTTGGTTTTATAATTTATGATATAGTTATGGTT
>JAZNGX010000040.1:0-5891 GCA_045576675.1 Clostridia bacterium
TCTTGCAAAGGCGTTCCATTCCTTGCTGTATATTGTCTTTTCGTCCGAAAAATCTCTGTATAACTGCATAAAAGGCATTGCACCTGCCTCATAAACAGCTCTTAACCTTGCTTCGTCTTTGTCCATGTCTTTCCCATAAGACAAAACATAACAACGAATTTTATTGCGATTAAAACCTGCTCGTTGAAGTTTTGCACAAGCTTTTTTAAAATCAGGCAATCTTGCATCAGTATCACACGCAAGCCAAAGCTCCTTAATTCTGAGTGACGTAACATTTTCAACAAAATGGTCGTCAATTAAATCTGCCTCCAGACCACCTTTAAAACATATACCCTTTTGCGTTTTCAGCATTTCAAATACTTTGTCTTTGTGTTGCCTACTTGCCTGCAGGAAGTTGTTGTCCTGAATAATATTGCCTTGGTATATCGGTAACTCTTTCAGTTTTCCCTCAATTCTTGGGACACAGCACCATGGACAATTGTTGTTACAACCTCTCGTGGTAAAAATTATGTTTTTCTTTATGTATAACCCTTGTTTAAAATCTGTTGCCTCACTTTTATAAGCAGGACCGCCAAGCAGCACAGGCTTGTTTGTAACGGCTTGCCATTGCTGTTGTAAATGCTCACAATACTTTTTATCCCAAGTAAACGTGCAAGAAATATGTACCTCTTTATGTTCGGGAATAAAAATTGAAAAAGGTGGCTCGCCAATTATAACCATATCATCATCGGGCGTGTAGCTGTTACGACTTGGGAACACTCTTAATATTCCGTTCATGTTATAATGTCAACTCCTCCACATAACACCAGCTCTGCGGCGGTCTTGTTATAGGCACATGCTTGTTTCTATCCTCAAATGCATATCCAAAAGAATTATCGTAAGTATTGTCATACCTGCTAAACTCCCTCAACTCTTTCGGCTGTTCATAGATTACAATATCGGATATATGCCAACCGTAACCGATAAAACGCCCAAAATAGTTTTTTAATTGCTTGTCACTTAAACAAGCATCAAGTCCCATTATTTTTTTTGCATCTTTAAAATATATTGTTTCAAACCCGTCATCATAAAACCAATCAATGCTGTCTTTGTTTATAATATACATTCTGTCACATATAAACTCACCTATGACCTTGCCTCTGCCTTGTTGAACTTTGACAAATACTTTTTCGTTTTCGTCCATATCCTCAAACCACGGATAACCCTCATAGTCTTTTTTAGTCCATACATACTTTAACTTCGGGGACTTTGTTTCATACATATACACCTTAAACGGCACATCAAGCTTAGGCTTTGTTTTTCTTACCTCAACAGACTTTTTAAGGCTAGCAATAAGCTGACAATATTCAGCATGAAAACTTGCTAATATTGCTTTCACTCTGCATCACTCCTTTTTGAATTGCGATTTTATTGTGTTAATTTTTTACCACACCACGGACAAAATTTTATTGTGTTTGCAGGAAGATTTACAACTTCATAATGTTTTGTAGAAATTTCAATACTGCCGTCTTTGCCAATATATATTATTTTCCCACCAACAAAATAACCTTTGCCGTATTCACATCTCATACATACCTCTTTGTGTTTCATACTCTCAATCCTTAAAGAACTTCATCTATATATTTTATTGCCACAAAAGCAATGCAAATTGCAACTACACTATAAAAAATACAATTTGTAACAGCCATCACCCATCACCGCCTTTCTCGGTTGGGTGGTCGGTGTTATCAACATGATATTCACCAAGTATGATATTTTCTTTTGCATACATACAAAATTTTTCAATGTTGCTATTATAAGAAGCCGTGTCGCACATTCCTGTCGCTAAATCTAAATAAAAAACGCAATGGTTAAATTGACTGTCATAATGTGTACAAGTTGCAATGCAGGCATAACATTCTTTGCTCATTCCTCCGCACCGTCCTTTATCTTGGCTATAGCTTGTTTTGCTGCTTCTTTGGTTAAGAATATTGTTTTGCCGATTGAAGAAAAGGGAAACCACCCATTTGATGACCTCATATTAAATGCTTCTTCTATGAGAGGCTTCAAAAGAAGAAACTTTCCTTTTTTAGTTTCTTTGACCGCTATTATTTCACAAGTAATTATGCTATCTTCTTTTATCTGCGTTGCGTGTGGAAGATAGAAACAGCCCTTTGTTGCATACACTATATCCCCCACCTTACAAGGCGGTACAATTACACCGTTTGCAAGAAGATAGTCTGCAGCACGTGATGTATAATCACAACTGCCGTCCTCTTTATCATATTGACACCCATTGCAAGCATCAAGACCAACGTCAGCATTACATCTCGGGCAAGTAATTGTTGGATTTTCGTCCACCTTCCTTAATAACTCAACCAACCTATCACGCATCAGTTACACCCTCCATTTCTTTTACAAGATTTCTTATCCTACAAAACTCATCTAAACAAGCATTCCACCCTTTGTTATATTCTTCCTTTCCTTCGGCTTGCTCATTAAGGCGTTCAGGTCTATTATTCCAAAACTCTTTTATTGCTTCGGATTGAGCTTGTCGGCAAGCATCATCCGTTTTAGCGAGTGCATCCGTCATATTATCAAGAGATTTCTGCAATCTCTCAATCTCTGCCTTTTGACGTTTGAGTTCATCAACTGCATTTTTACAGTACAAGTTTATACAATTACATAATCTATCACTGTCATTTTCATGCTTTTCCACTTTTGGGAAGTTGAATATCAACCACTCCAAAGCCTTAATAATCTCGTTATCTGTCATAAATATTTCACCCCTCATTCCTTTCCTTCAATCTTAACCCCATTATCCAATAAGTATTCCGCCTGCCCTTTCAGGTCCTTGTATACGTTGCATCCGTCACAACCACTGTCAATCGGACAATTGCCGCATATCTCATTGTGCTTTAATAACTCAATCAACCTGTTTAGCATCGTCATCCTCCTCAAACAAACTCAGCTTGTTCATAAGCTCGTCAGCCTCTGCATCAGACAGACCAACAACATCAGACTCACCTTCAAACTTCCCAAGCTTTAAAATAATTACATCACCAATAATGTAGTCACCATGTAAAAAACTCTTGTATAAAAAACTTGCAATAGGATTAACCGGGAGTCCATTGAGCTTACCTTGTTCGTTAACTGTCATAACATAACCTTCAGGCAACATAGGAGGATAAACGTGTTCCATATATCCGCCTATAACTTTTCTTATAAGCTCGTAAAGCTTGTATCCGTTTTCTTTGACATCAATCAACGAAATTATATTGTCAGTTGTTATTGTTATAGCTTTCACTCAGATACCTCCAATAGCTCAGGATTGTCATAAATATTTCCCACAACCTTGCAACATCGACTGCAAATTTCTTTAAAGTAATCCATCGGTTCTTCTCTGCTGTCAGGTAACTGCTTTATATGCCAACCATAATCTTTCCATAACACAAGCTCACGACAAAAATCATTTGGATTATCTTCGTCATACCTTGATTCTAAAATGTCGCCTTCATATATCCGGTTGTCATCTTTATCATAAAATCCGGTAAATCTGCAAACTGTATGGTTATCAACTTCGCCATATCCATAAATACATGGAATATGCCTTTTCCCGTCTTTAATTACTACAAAATATCCGTGAACCCAGTCCCCTTTTTTGTGATCACAATTTTCACTCTTAAGTTTTCCACGATATAACGCATTAGAATATAACATTTCACATACCTCACTTTGTACATTTCTATAAAACTTCAAATCATGTTGCACTGCCTAACCCCCTTGAAGTTCATCCATAATTTTTCGGTTCTATGTAATCCCATTTGTGCAGTAGTTTTACGCTCGGCCGTACGCCAATCCCTTAAAACTTCATTATACAATTCACTATCATAACCGCTTAATACAACCATAGAATTACTTTGCCTTAACACCTCAAGAAGTTCAATGTGCCTCTCCTCGTTCATTTCGGCAGCATACATATTTTTCTTTCTTAAGCTCTGCAAATATGGAGGGTCACAATATATAAGTGTGTTTTTGTCGTTGTATCGTTTTATTAGTTCAATGGCGTCAATGCTTTCTATCTGTGCATTTTTAAGCCTTTCGCAACACTCAATTATAGTGTCCGGTAAATAATTCCACATTGTCGCACATCTTGGACCTCCGTAAGTCTGTGTGTTCTTCCAACTATTCTTTGAAGCATTACAAGTCCCAAATGACTGATGATATCTGACTAATGTACGTCTTGCTCTTTCTATAGGGTCTGAAACGTCCATTTCATGGCAGGATATAAATTCTTCCCTTGAAAATGGTGTAAGATTAATCGCTTTTGCCAAATCTTCCGGGCGTTCTCTGCACATTTTAAATAAATTAACTATGTTACCATCTATGTCATTAATTGTTTCATTATAGGCAGGCTCTTTTAGAAAGAATACTGCACCCGAACCAAAGAACGGCTCACAATATACCTTGTGTTCTGGGAAGTAACTTATTATCCAATCAGCAATCCGCCACTTCGCTCCGGGATATTTTAAAATTGATTTCACTTTCTATCCCCCTTAAATCCTTGTCTGCACCTGTATATGGAGCCGGAGCGGTCTTGCGTCATGGCTCCGCAAGACCATAAAAAGTAGGAGTTAATATGAGAGCATTGGATTAATGGTTGTATGTGTAATATTTTTCAGGGCACGTGTAAACCCCCGGCTCCATATGCAGATGCAGACATCAAAATAGTATAAGAAATAGACCCCCACCAAAGAGCCTTCCCCTTGGAGGGGAAGGGGGACCGCTTGTGGCTCGAACTTAGCCGAAAACAAGTTTTCGGAGTTCTGCACATAGGTTTCGTTTGCCAATCGCTTTCGCTCTTGGACTCAACCGCAAGCGGTGGATGAGGTGTCATATTACCCATATAAAATATACCCTTGACAATATAACACTCCCTGTGTTATACTTATCTCACGGTTTGGTGCTTACTTATGTAAGCCTTGCGTGTTCTGAATGCCCGTTCGGAACACGCTTTTGTTATAACATAGGAAATTACTACTTTTAAGTTGTAATTTGCTTGTTTCACAAAAGTCTTCCTTGAAAAGTGAGCGAAGCGAACATTAGTTGCCGAAGGCGACTTTTTTATTCTTAAAGCCGTTATCGCCTGCTTTAAAATCTCAATCCCGATTATCGCCAACACGAAAATAAATATGTACCTCACATTGCTTAACGGCTGCCCTCGTTCCATTCCACCTATTGTTCCATAAATCATAACCCCACTGACTACCTGTAAAAATGTTAATATCTTCATATTATCCTCCTTATTTTTCTGTCAAATTTAAGTTCAAAACCTGCCCTTGTACAATAAGCCAACAGCTCAGACTCCAATACCCTTATTGAACACTTGCCTAACCTGAAGCTCTTTAATTCCCCTCTGCGAATAATCGCCCTGACTGTATCAACCGTTGTCTGTAGTATCTCTGCAACCTGCTTTACTGTGTATGTTTTAATTGTTTCCATATTCCTTCACCTCCCTTCCCTGTAAAAATTTGCATATTTTAAATAACTGTGCTATAATCACTCCAAAGGAGATGATTATTACGCGTTACATAAATGATTTGTTAAACAGACCTTTTGAAAACCAAAATCCCAACCCTAAATATCGTTCTCATTATGATACTGCTCTTATTTACTTAAAAACCATGTCAAAAGACGAACTCAAAAGCTTAAAGAAAGAAATCAATAAACTTCTGCGTGCGAAAATCAAATTTGAATTTAATAAAAGTCCAACAAAAAAACTTCTTTTTAAATTTTTCCCATGGCTAATTGTCACGTTTGCAGGCTATATGTTTAATGAATTATTTGAATGGTTTTTTTCAATCAATATAATAAGTGTGGTCAAAGCTTATCTAACGCAAATATTTTAAAAT
>JAZNGX010000041.1:0-6979 GCA_045576675.1 Clostridia bacterium
AAGAGAGTAATCCGAACCCGCCCAAAACAGCGTAATTTCGGTATCTTTCGGTTTGTCATCTTTGCAAGGCGTTAGCCTTGCTGCATCTTCCGCACCAAAATCTACTCAAAATTCCATCTGTTTTGGGTCAAAGAATTTTTAGAGTGAGGATTTTTGGTTGCGCAAGGCAAAAACGCAGGTAATCCTTGACGGATTACCGAGTATTTTAACACAGCGAAAGCGAAAATCCGCCTGTAAAAATCGAGGTTCGGATTACTCTCTTTCGGCTAGGACTTTCAATGTTACAGAATGTTAATGAGATTTTTTTATTGTGAAGTAAAAACAGAAATATCAACTTCATGCGGTGCTGTCCAAATTTTCAATTTGGCTAACAGCACCCATGTGCAGTGCTCCAAAATCTTGATTTTGGCTAAGCACGAGCCGCGCTGCTGATTTCTGTTTTTAGTGGGTTGAGGGCTAAGTGCCCTCATTGCCACGTGCGAGCAATAAAAAAATCGAGTTTTACAGTCTGTGTATTGAATGTTCAGCGGCAGCTTTTTGGTGACTTTTTCCAGAAAAAGTCACGCCCGCTGCAGGCGACACAAGGTAATAAATTAAAGCTATACCAACGGTACCTTTGTAAGATGTATTGGTATTAATCCCGTATAATCAGAAACTACAAAAAATTTAACATATCCGCCAACATAGTATTCTGTTGCAAATTCAATTTCCGAAGTATACGCACTGCTATATATATCTTTCATATGCCCGTCGCTGTCATACACAGCCACAAAAACATAAGGTATATATTCTAAAAATATTCTTGTTCTAATGTTAATAATAATATCATCACCATTTTGTAGATTACTTAAAACACTGCCGCTTTCATCGGTGATAATCATATTAAAATTTTGGATGGGAATTAAATTGCCATACTTATCAAAATAAATAACGTTATCGTCAATATATGTTAATTGAATTTTAATTTTTTCACTTGAAATACCATATTTTTTAGCAACTACATAATATGTAATACTCTTTTTTGGAAGTATTATTGAGTCGTTGTACTTAGTGCTTGGTTCTTTAGCTTCACTTGTTGTATAGTAAATTTGCGCATCCTTTGTCTTTGTTGAAAGCCACAATATGTCACCAAAATAAAACAAATTCGAACGAGGGGCACTTTTGTATGGTGTTTCAGGCACTTCTATTTCAAGATTTTCAATATGATTTGATTTTATATTTCCATTTCCATCAAACAATGCTGTTCTCTCTTCATCTATTTCAAATGTAAGCGTTTTATCAACATCTTTTAATGTTTTGAATGTTAATATTGCAATTATGCAATTGCCATCAATATTTTCAACAAGCGATTTACCTCCCACATTGCAAGTAAAGTCAACGATTCCGCTTTCGTTGTTGATTGTTTTAGACGTTATATCGCCACTCGATTCATCTCCAGAAACATCTTTTAATTCAAAATATTCATTGTCAAAATTAATACCAATTTCATAAAGCTTAATGCTTGGATTGATAAAATCGGCATAAACAATCACATCAAATTCATTATTTAGTACAATTTGTTCTGAAAGGCTTTTTACATCAAGCCCTAATGTTACAGTTTTGGTTATAGGGTAGGTAATATCACCAATACCAACATCTGTAGATGGGCGTACAATATTTGTGATTGCACCACTACCGCTATAAGCTATATCTGTACAAATCGTCATACTTATCAATATTGTAAGAAGTAAAATCAGCTTTTTCATGGATTTCCTCCTTTGTGGCTTTAAATCACATCTTTTCAGGAGCAGAAACTGCCAATAGTCTTAGTACGTTTGCAAGGGTAATTCTTGCAGAATCGATAAGCTTAAGACGTGCTTTCTTTAAATCCTCATCATCAATATTTACACGGCAGGCATTATAGAACGAATGGAATGCCGTTGCAAGCTCTGACGCATAGCGTGTTAAGCGTGCAGGCTCCAGGGTATCTGCTGCCGCAGTAATTTCATCAGGGAACTGAGCAATTTTATTTAAAAGCTCGTGCTCCTCTTGTGAGCATAAAAGCTCTTTTTTTGTATCCCTTGCAGCAGGAACGACGGTTCCGCCCTCGGCAAGAAGCCTTATAATACTGCAAATTCTTGCGTGTGCGTACTGAACATAATAAACAGGGTTGTCGTTGCTTTGCTGAACCGCCAAATCCAAATCAAACTCAAAGTGACTGCCTGCATTACGCATGTTAAAGAAAAATCTTGCAGCATCAATGCCGATATCGTCAAGCAAAACGTCAAGAGTAATCGCCTTACCAGAACGCTTTGACATTCTTGCAACCTCACCGTTGCGAACAAGACGGACAAGCTGCATCAATACAACGTGAAGCTTTTCGCCGCCAACGCCAACTGCATCCATAGCGGACTTCATACGTGCAACGTGACCGTGGTGGTCTGCACCCCACACGTCAATAACCTTGTCAAAGCCACGCTTTACAAACTTGTTTCTGTGGTATGCAATATCAGCAGTAAAATATGTGGGAATGCCGTTTGCACGAACTAAAACCTCGTCCTTTTCATCATCATCGGGGTTTTTAAGCCACAACGCACCATCCTTTTCGTAGCAGCGTCCGCTGTCCTTTAAAATCTTTAAGGTTTCTTCAATGTCACCGTCTTTATACAAACTGCTTTCCTTAAACCACACATCGTAATTTATGCGATATTTTTTAAGGGTTTCAATCATATTTTTCTCATTAATAACAAGCGAGAACTCAACAAGAGCTTTTTTGCGTTCTTCCTCGTCCTTATTAACATAGCTATCGCCATACTTTTCAATAAACTCTGCCGCACGCTGCTTGATATCATCGCCCTGATACCATTCCTCACTGAACGGAACATCAATGCCGCACTGCTGAAGGTAGCGTGCCTGAAGGCTTTGTGCAAACTTTTCTATCTGATTGCCTGCATCGTTTAAATAAAATTCTCTTGTAACGTCGTAGCCAGCAAAATCCAAAACAGCCGCCATAGAATCGCCCAACGCACCGCCGCGGGCATTACCCATATGCATAGGGCCGGTGGGGTTTGCACTTACAAATTCAACCATTACCTTTTTGCCGTTGCCAACCTCAACACTGCCGTAACGCTCGCCCTTTTGTTCTACCTCGTCTATAACGTCATAAAGTCTGTTGTCTGAAAGATAGAAATTTAAAAAGCCGGGGCCTGCAACCTTTACTTCATTTATGTATGTGCCGTCTGTAACCATATTTTCTACAAGCTTTTCTGCCACGGCTCTTGGGGCACACTTTGCTTCCTTTGCCATAAGCATAGCCGCATTTGCAGAAAAATCACCGTTTTCCTTATCACGGGGGATTTCGATAATATATTTTGGAACTGACCAGCCGCATTTTGCAACTGCCGCTTCTATGCAATTTGAAATTTGCTCTCTTACTTTATTATTAATACTCATTTGTTTAATTCCTTTCCTTAATTTTTATATCAAAATCATTGTTTCCCAAAAGCCTGTTGTTAACATCAATGCTGTAGCGTGCCGCAAGACGACCGCCTGTTTCATCAAGCTCGATATCAACATATTCAGCAAGCACACCTACCGACAAAGCACCGTAGCCTGTTTCGTAACAACAAATATGCTTTTTACCTTTTTCAAATATAAGATGTGTGCTGTTTGAGCCGAAACGCATCATTGTAATTATATTGTTTTCGCGGTCAACCTTTAAGGTTGTGGTCGTGCCCTCCATACCTGTCAGTGATGATTCAGCATACGATACAAAAAAATTACCGCCCTTTTCATAAAGCTTTCCTTCAGTGAACAGCTCTATTTTTTCACAATCCTCACCGTCGTCCTGAGTGCCGACAAAGGATATTAAAACCTCTTTATTCATTTGTGTTTCCCCTTAATACTTATTTATATCAATCTTTTTTATATCCGGATTTTGTGTTCCGAGAAATGTTGCGGCAAGAGCAGTGAACTCCTCCGTCATATCGCTTACATAATAATGCTGCTGTGCCGCTTTATCAGACAAACCGTCAGTTTTTTCAAGCATCGCCTTTATGCATCGTGCAGTTGGCACACCGCTGTTGATAAGCGTTACACCCTCTCCCATTATACTCTTTATAACGGGTGCAAGCAATGGATAATGCGTGCAGCCGAGGATTATTGTGTCAACACCGTTTTGCTTTAAGGGTGTTAAATAATCCTGTGCAATAAGGCGTGCCGCCTCACTTTGTGCATAACCGTTTTCAACAAGCGGAACAAAAAGCGGACACGCTGCAGAAAACGTTTCATATTCTGACAAAAGCTTCTGGTAAACACCGCTGTTTACAGTTGCCGCTGTTCCGAGAATGCCTATCTTACCATTTTTGGTAACAGTTTTTGCATAATTTGCAGTAGGCTCAACCACACCCACAAGCGGAATATCGTAATCACCTGACACAACAGGCAACGCAACTGAGCTTGCAGTGCCGCAGGCAACAACAATTGCCTTTATATCAAAGCTTTTTAAAAAGTTGATATCCTGCTTAACGTAGCTGATTATAGTGTCCTTGCCTCTGTTTCCGTAAGGCACTCTGCCTGTGTCACCGAAATATATTATGCTTTCGTTGGGAAGCATTTTAATAAGCTCCTTTACAACGGTAAGACCGCCCATACCGCTGTCAAAAACACCGATTGGTCTTGAATCCATAGCTTTTATTTCCTTTCAAGTGCAAGATTAATAAGCTTTGTTACAGTTTCATTTACAGGGCTGCCTGTTTCTGCCCACGTTATCGGGAACAGACTGCCGCCTGTAAAGCCGGGTATGGTATTTATTTCATTAAGATATATTTTTCCATCGTCCTTTGACATAAAGAAGTCAACGCGTGAAAAGCCCTTGCAGTCTGCCGCTTTATAAGCTTTTATTGCATATGCTCTGATTTTTTCTTCTGTTTCTTTATCAACAGGTGCAGGAACCAAAAGGTCGCAGCCGTCACCGCCATATTTTGCCTCAAAGTCATAAAAAGCATTGGTGCGTACAACAATTTCGCCTAATTTTGCACCTTTCGGGTCGTCGTTACCCATTACTGCACATTCTATTTCACGTGCGTTTATAAAGGCTTCAACCAAAACCTTGCTGTCGTGCAAAAAGCCTTCTCTCACTGCAGCAACAAGCTCCGCTTCGCTGTTAACCTTGGCTGTTCCAAAGGACGAGCCTGCGTTTGACGGCTTTACAAACACAGGGTATGTAAATTTTGCATTGGTTTTGTTTAAAATATCCTCGTCACTGTCTGACGGAGTAAACAAAAGCCAGTCTACCTGCGGAATACCTGCCGCATCAAACACAAACTTTGCCATTGCCTTATCCATACAAAGTGCACTTGATAACACGCCGCAGCCTGTGTATGGAATTTCCGCAAGCTCTAAAAGTCCCTGAATTGTGCCGTCCTCACCGTTTTTGCCGTGCAGAACAAGGAACACAACGTCTATTTTAATTTCATTATATTTTCCGTCCTCAAAAACAGTTATAGCTTTGTTAGCAGGATTGGGTATAATTGCACAAGACTTTTCAGGCTTGTCGGCACTGCCGTCACAAAGCTTCCACTGTCCGTCACGGGTGATATATATCATATGTACATCATACAAGCTTTTATCCATATTGCTGATGATGTTTTTCGCTGAAATCACCGAAACATCATGCTCTGTGGATTTTCCTCCGAATATAACGCATACATTTAGTTTTGACATTATTCTCACATCCTCATACCTATTCATTATATATTATAGCAGAACAAAATGAAATTATCAATATATGTATAAATTTTTTTCTCCGATTAATAATAGTTTTAAAAACAGGAAGTGATTTCAATGTGCACAGCAGTTTCAGTTACAAAGGACAATCATTATTTTGGCAGGAATTCTGACCTTTTCCGCTCTTATGGCGAAAGCGTCGTTATTACAACTACGGATTTTCCGCTTACATTCAGAAAAGAAGAAGCCGTTGCAAAGCACTGCGCAATAATAGGCACAGCAATTGTTGCTGACGGCTATCCGTTATATTTTGATGCAATGAATGAGCACGGGCTTTGTATGGCAGCGTTGAATTTTCCGGGGCTTGCACAGTATCAGCCATACATCGAGGGAATGAAAAACGTTGCCCCCTTTGAGCTTATTCCATACATTTTGTGCAAATGCAAAAATATTGCAGAGGCACGTGAGCTTTTAACAGAAATTAATATCATAAAAATTGATTTTTCAAATGAATATCCTCTTACTCCGCTGCACTGGATTGTGTCGGATAAAACAGGCTCGCTTACAATTGAGCCTGTTGCAGACGGGCTTAAGGTTTACAGCAACCACGTTGGCGTTTTAACAAACAGTCCGTCCTTTGATATGCAGCTTTTTAATCTTAATAATTATATGAATTTGTCACCAAAGCAGCCGCAAAATGCTTTTTCAAAGGGTGTTCCGCTTTTTTGCTACAGCTATGGTATGGGCGGAATCGGACTTCCGGGCGATTTATCCTCTATGTCACGCTTTGTCCGTGCCTGCTTTACCAAGCTTAACTGCACAAGGCTTAGCTCTGAGACGGAATTTTTTCATATTTTAAATTCTGTTTATCAGGTGTGCGGTCTTAATGATGTAAGCGACAGCGAATATGAATATACAAGCTATTCCTGCTGCTACAACACCACAAAGCTTTTGTATTGCTATACGACCTATGGTAATTTAAGTATTTCTGCAATAGACTTAAACAAGGTTTGTATTTATGACGATAAGCTTATTGTTTATCCTCATATTACCGAGCAGAATATTTTTGTGCAAAATGAGACGCAATAATATTAAGGGGGATATCGGCTTCGATATCCCCTTTTAATGTGCGGAAAATATTAAATTTCAGTGGTCTCTGACCACCCTGTTATTTATTACATATATTTAATAATATTAAATAATAATTATTAATTTAACTTAACGTATTTTATTCATATAAAAATGTTGATTTTATATAATATTTGTTATATAA
>JAZNGX010000042.1:0-11820 GCA_045576675.1 Clostridia bacterium
GGCCAAGCGGTCTTAGGAAGACAATGTCATAAATCAACTCCTTGGCTCACAGAACGACATGGCTACGATCCGACTTATCTTATAATATGGCTTGTATTTTGAGGTGCATCTAACTTCAACGTCAACACCTTGATTTCTCGGTGCAATACGGGAAATTATAATGTTGTAATCTTTAAGGTTTGTGTTTACTGTTGGGTTTTTGTCAATTGGTATCATTTTTGTCCTCCTTTAATTGTTGCCATGGTTTTTTCTGAATGTTTTTGGTGATACGTTTTCATTCTTTTTAAACATTTTTGTAAAGCTTGCGTTGTTTGCGTATCCTATTGCTTCTGATATTTCGGTTATGGACAGCTTTGTTGTTATAAGCAGACGCTTAGCTTCTTCAACTCTGGTTCGTGTTATGTAATGACTCAAGTTTTCTGTTTCGTGTGTTTTAAACAGATTTGAAAGATATTGAGGCGTAATTCCTATGTAATCAGCTATCATAACAAGACTTAAATTCGGGTTATTGTAATTCTTTTCAATAAATGTCTTTATATTTTGTATTGTAATCTGTGCGTTTTTATTTATGTTAGACATATTAGCAAACTCTTCACAAAGTGTTTTGATTATACCTGTCATTTTTGCAATAGAATCTTCAGCATTGAACTGCGGGTACTCTATATCCGGAGCGTTGTAATTCTTATCTGTTTCATTAAGGTAATGAATCAATTTGCAGAATGTGCCATAAAAGGTGTAATGGATTTTTTGTTTTGTGTCTGATGTTAAAGTTCCATTTTTACTGTTTGAAGCTGTGATTTGTTCAAAGACCTCTATTGCATTTTCGTAATCTCCAAGTCTTACGTAGTTAATTAACTGTGTCTCAAGATTTGCCGAGTAGTAAATAATTGCATTTGGATTTGAATTCTTTATGTAATTTGAATATAGTATAACACCGTTTGTCTGTTCTGGAATTCTGTTTGTTATTGGTATTGTTGATTCATAATGGCTGTTCTTGATTTCATCAATGCCGATATGTGTATTACCTATGCAAACTGTAACCTCAGTGTCATATATTTCTTTTATAAGGTCGTGCAAAAGAGATGCAGTCTGTACCGGAACAGTATTGCTGAGTTCTTCGTCATTTGTACAAAAGATAATAACCATTGATGTTATGCTGCTTTCAACAGTGTAATAACGCACAGGCTCCATAACAATATCCTTTAATATGTTCGTTATTGCAAAATGTGTTAGTGAATAATGCTCGTCTGTATTACTGTCCATAACTGAATTTTCATCAAAAATCAAATTTGCAACAGTGAAATATCTGTAGTTTTGCAGTCCTAAAGACGATATATATTTGTTTGGTATTAACTCTTTATTGCGCAAAAAATTAAGCAGTGCATAATTGTCATTTATTCTCTTTTGCTTTTCCGTTATTATGTGAAGCTGTTTTTCGCTGCTTAAAATTTCATCTAGCTGAATTTTTGCAGTGTGAAGCTCTCTGACTGTAATATCTTTAGCATTTCGCTTGTTATATAATGAAAGCATAAGGTTTATAATCGGTTTGTAATTGTTTTTGAATAATACAATTATTAGAACCGATATGAACACAATGTATGCCACGTAAAACACAACTATATCAAGCATAACGCTTTGTTTTTTGATGGTAGAGGCATAAGTGATATCCGAAAGCTGTTGTGATGATACATAGAAAATATATTCGTTGCCGGTTTGCTTGAATTTTACGTCTGCAGAGCCTGAAAGATATATATCATCCTTAACATTGTTTTTAGAAAGCAAAACCTCACTTTTATCTTTTACTATCATAGTGTTATAACCATCTGTTATTCCGGTGCTTAAAACATTAAGTATACGCTCATAGTCAAGCAACACAACAAACTGCGCAGAAAGAATGGTAGAATATGAATTTTTTGTTATTGTACTTATGTAGCTTATGCAGTTTGTGCTTTTACCAAAATCTGAAATTGCTATCGGTACAGATAACTGTTTTAAATAAAACTTATTCAAAAAAACATCGCACCATTCACTATAGCTCATATCGCTGTCTGCAAAATAATTGCCGTAATAATTATTTGATGATTCTATACTGTTGTTTGAAATAATGGTGTCACTTTCTTTAAAATAGATAAATGCGTTTGAAACAAGATTGTTATCATTGACAAAATCGGAAAGCTGCTTGAAAACTGCAAGTGAATTTTGTGTAGATATAACGTTACTGTCAAGTGCTGTCTTGAATTCAGGTGATTCAGTAATTTTATTGTTTACAACGTTAGCGGCATTAATCACAGAGTCGATTGTAGAACGAGCCAGATTTAACTGCGAAGAGTTAAGCTCATTTGCAGTTGCATTAGTTTCTTTTTCAAATGAAAAAAGAATAATGCTGCATATAAATAAAGGTAATAAAAATATTAAAATGCATATTGATAAAAACTGTTTGTAAAATGAGTGATTGTGAAAATTGAACATGTAAATACTCCCCATTGGTGATATTTCGATAGGTTAATAATAACATTAAAAAATCCTTTTTGCAAGACATTTGTTGTTGTTCTTTAAAATGGATAAGTTTCTTAATTTTGGACGATTGACTTATGTTTTTTAGTCTGTTACGATGGATACATAAGATAAAAAAGGAGAGATAGTTATGAAAAAAACAACCTTAAAAAGAATTGTTTCTTTAGCAGCTGTTTGTACTTTGGCAGTAACTGCCATTTCCGGCTGCGGTCAAAAGAATAATTCTGCAACAGATGGACAGGTGGAGGTAACAATTGGTTACTGGCCCACAGAAGCACAAACAGAACAGTTAGCAATTTATGATAACTATGTTAAGAGAATGAATGAAAAATATCCTAATATAAAAATTATACCAAGCGAGTATGGCTACAGTGTTGATACGTTTATGCCACTTGCTGCAAGCGGACAGCTTCCAAACCTTGTTAACCTTCCGCTTACTGAACCACAGAATATGATTGAGGCAGGTTATGCAAAGGATGTAACCGAAGCTCTTGAAGAGTATGGTTACATTGATGGTATCAATCCGGATATTTTAAAAACTGTTGAAAAGGACGGCAGATATTACGCAATTCCATTTAGTGCGTATTGTATGGAAATGCTTTTGAATGTTGAATTGTTCAAGCAGGCAGGTCTTGTTGATGAAAACGGGGTCCCGATTGCTCCAAAAACATATGATGAGCTTATTGAAACTGCTAAAACTATCAAAGAAAAAACAGGCAAGGCAGGATTCTTTTTCCCGACACTTGACTCAGGCGGTGGTTTCCACTTTATGAACCTTGCATGGAGTTTCGGTGTTGACTTTATGGAAAAGATTGACGGAAAATGGACTGCAACATTTAATTCACCTGAAGGTGTTGCAGCAATGGAATACTTAAGAGATTTAAAATGGAAGTATGATGTACTGCCTGAAAACTTGCTTGTGAAAATGTCAGACTATCAGAAGTACGTTGCAACAAACGAAGCAGCTATAGGCTTCTTTACTTATGACCAGATAGAAAGACCTACACTTAACTATAACGCTGATAAGGATAATCTTGCAATGGCATCACTACCTGCAGGCCCTGCCGGAAGATATGCTCAAATGGGCGGCGGTGTTTATATGATTTCGCAGGAAACTGACGAGGCTCAGCTTGATGCTATTATGAAATGGTTGGATATTAAAGGCGAAGGCCCATCACTTAACGAAACAAGCATCCAGAGCCTTGAGGATAAGCTAAATGCTTATAACGAAACAAATGTTGTTGTTGCCAGACCTTCATTTAAAACATGGTTAAATCCTGACAGAGTTGCAAAAGAAGCTGAAATATATGATAAATACAGAAATGTAAATCCGTTATTCTTCCCTGAGGCTGAGGCTGATGTACAGCTTCATGTCGAAGAGCCTGTTGGTGCTCAGCAGCTGTACCGTCTGCTTTCACAGACAATACAGACTGTTCTTATGGAAGAAAACGTTGATGTAAAGGCAGTTCTTGATCAAGCAGCTGCAACATTCCAGAAGGATATATTAGATGAATACAATTAATGAAAGGGCAAAATACAATGAAAACTGAAATAAGCAAAGTGTCAACATTAAGACACAGAGCAGCAGTAAGAATAAAAAAAGATATAGTTGCCTGGGCGCTTATTTTACCTTCGGTAATATTATTCACAGTGTTCTTTTGGCAGCCGATAGTTTCAAGCATATACCTGTCGTTTTTTAAAACGGCAGGTTTTGAAGCAGTAAACTTTGTAGGCTTTAATAATTACATAAAGGTTTTTAATAACTCAAGCTTTATTACAGCACTTAAAAACTCCTGCAAGTATGTGTTCTGGTCGATTTTGTTCGGAGTACCTATGCCTATTATAGCATCAATTCTTTTAAATGAAATCCGCAGAGGAAAATCACTATTCAGAATGGGTGTCTATTTCCCGTGTATGGTACCGGGAATTGCGACAGCTTTTATGTGGGCAACAATGATGGATCCAAGCTCAACAGGCTTGTTTAACATTATTCTTGGAAAGATTGGCATTGAGCCTTATGAGTGGTTGCAGGATTCAGGCAAAACAATTCCGCTTATTGTTATGACAATGACGTGGAGAGGCTTTGGCTCAACCGCAATATTGTACCTTGCTAATCTGCAGTCAGTTAACAATGAGCTTTATGAGGCGGCATCTCTTGACGGCGCGGGTGTAATGAGAAAGCTATTCCACGTAACTTTGCCTCATATGAGAGGTTTAATAAAAATATTGGTTGTTATGCAGCTGATAAACGTGTTCAAGGTGTTCCAGGAGCCGTTGGCTATGACATCAGGTGGTCCGGGCGAAGCATCTGTTTCTCTTGCACTTATATCGTATCAATATGCGTTTAACTACTTCCAGGTTGACCGAAGCGTTGCTATGAGTGTTATTATATGCATACTTCTTTCGATATTTACGGCAATTTACTTTAGGATAACAAAGGAGGAAGACTAATGGCAAAAAAATATGAAGGCTCAGCCATAAGTGATATTGATATAAAGCGAACGGGCGGAAAGATTGCATATGTTGTCTTCTTCGCGTTAATAACACTGAGTGTTTTGGTATGTGTTTTGCCGCCGCTTTGGGTACTTCTTTCAAGCGTTAAATCGACAGAAGAATTTTACGCTGTTCCTCCTACGATTATTCCACATACTTATGAGTGGGGGAAATTACTTGATGCATGGAGTCAGCTTAATTTCGCAAAGTATTATCTTAATACATTTACAGTTATTGCAGGTACAATCGCTGTATCTGTTACTGTTAACGGTATGGCAGGGTATGTTTTGTCAAAGCTTAAGCCGATGGGTTCAAAGCTTATATTTACTATGATACTTTGTGTATATATGCTTCCATCATCGGCAACAATGGTGCCTGTATACAAAAATATCATTAATTTCCCTGTACTTAACATAAACCTTCTAAACACTTATGTGCCTATGTGGCTGATGGCTGGTGCAAATGCGTTTATGGTGATGGTTTATAAAAGCTTTTTTGACGGAATTCCTGCTTCATATATTGAAGCTGCCAGACTTGACGGAGCAAATGATATACAGATTTTCTCAAAGGTTATGTTGCCGCTTAGTAAGCCTGTTATCTTTACTTCTATGATTTTGACATTTAACACATCGTGGGGTGACTTTTTCTGGCCGTTCCTGGTATTAAAGGATAAAAATGTACAGACAGTTATTGTAAGGATTTACTCGTTAAGACCAACAATCGGACTTGATTTGCTTATAACTGTTCTTGCAATATGTATAATACCACCCATAATTTTGTTTATGTTTTTCCAGAAGCATATTATGGCGGGATTCTCAATAGGAGGTATTAAAGGATGATAAATAAACTTAAAAAAGCTGTTTCAATTGCAGTTTGTACAATGGTTGCATTTTCAGTTACTGCTTTTGGAATGACTTTGGAGACTCCATCTTATCTGGACGGCTCTGTAATTATTAAAGGAACAGGTGTTCCTGATAAAATTGTTACATTAACAGCAGTTAAACAGGGTGGAAGCATACGTAATAAGGCAGATTTTGCTGCGATTGCTGATGTTGTAGCAGATGAAAATGGTAATTTTGAGATAAGCTTTTCTGTTGATGATTCTCTTGGCGGAGGGGTGTTTGTTGCAAACGTTTTGCAGGAAGGCGACACCATAAAAACTGTAAGCTTTGAACATTCAAGTGAACAAAGCAGAGAGACGGCTGCTGATTTACTGAAAGCTGCAGCAGATTCAGCAACGGTAACAAATCTTATTGCAACTACATCACAGCATTATGTTCCGCTAAAGAATATTGGTATTCCTTGTGATGATTATAATGCACTATCGAATAAGACTGCTGTTGCAGATTTATTTAATGCCAATAAAACTACAACAATGTCTAATGAACAGCTTGCAAAGTGCTTTTCAAAGGCTTGTGGAATCGGAATGTTAAACAGTGGTGCTGATAAAGAAGCTGCTCTTAGAATTATAGATGCTGAATTTGAAGGCATAAAGTGGTCAGCAGCTTCAGAAGAAGTTAAAGGCTGGATTATAGCTTCAATGACTGCACAGGGTGCAATTTCAACATTTGCAGATTTTGATAGTAAGTATGCTAAAGCAAATGCTTTGTATATTATCAACACTGCAAGATACACGACAATAGAAAACTATATTGATACTTATGCAACAGTGTTGGGGATTGCAACAAGTGAAGAATATACAAAATACAATGCAATTACAGACAATGTTACACTAAATAAAGTAAATCAGGCTATTGTTACTTCATTAAGCTCATCAAAGGCACTGACAGCTGATACTCTTCTTGCAATAATTACAAATGCAGTAAATAGTAATCAGCAAACCGGAATTACTCCCGGTGGTTCTTCTGCAGGCGGCGGTTCATCCGGTGGCGGAGGAGGCGGTGGCGGAGGATCTGTCACAAGCAACTATCAGGTAAATAATAATCCTGAAACGCCGGTTAAGCCTGTTTCTCCTATGTTTAATGACATTGACGGATATGACTGGGCAAAAACCCAAATAACTGTTCTTGCTGAAAAGCATATTATAAACGGTACCGGTGATAACAAATATGAACCCGGCAGAAGCGTAACACGAGAAGAATTTGTTAAAATGATAATAAGCTCGTTTATGTTGGGTGAGCAGGATGGAGAAAACAAATTTGTTGATATGCCTGATGACCACTGGGCATATGGGTATGTTATGAGTGGCGTTAACAACGGACTTATTAACGGAATAAGCCCAAGCGAGTTTGGCATTGGTTCTGCAATAAGCAGACAGGATGCAGCAGTTATAATTGACCGCGTATTTAAAAAGTTAGAAATAACAATTGATAATGAACGAGAATATACAGGCTTTGCGGACGATAATGCAATTGCAGATTATGCTAAAGAAAGCATAACAAAGCTATATTGCGGAAACGTGTTAAATGGCAAGGGTGATAACTTTGAACCAAATGCCAGTCTTACACGTGCAGAAGCAGCAGTTCTGATATATGGCGCAATGAACAGGTAAGGAGGGACAGTTATGAAAAAAATTATATGTTTGCTAATGATTGTAATAATGAGTATGACGTCCGTTGTATTGCCTGTTGCTGCCAATGATATTCAAGACAGCGTTTCAATGCAGATTTTTGATAAGCTTACTAAGCTTGGGATTATAAACGGGTATGATTATAATAAGGTTATGTTGTATGAGCCGGTAACACGTTATCAGTTTCTTTCAGCACTTAATAATATTACCACTAATACTCCGGTAAGTCTTTTTGAGTATGATGACAGCGTTGTTGAAAGTGCTGCAGGGTTGGGTGTACTTGCTGATAAAAGCAATTTCAGACCTAACGACACAGTTCTTCTTGAAGAAGCTGTTAAAATGTCGGTAGTAATGCTTGGCTATATGAATGATGCACAGCGTCAGGGCGGGTATCCTTTTGGTCATATGTCTGTTGCAACAACACTTAAGCTTTTGTCAGGTGTTAATGCAGGAGCAGGCGAAATGTTAAATCTTTATGATATGCTTTGTTTATTAGATAATGTTATTGATGCTCCCGTACTTGTGCAGACAACCTATGGTATCAGAGAAGAATATACTGCCAGAGCAAAAGATACTCTATTGTATCTAAAAAGAGATATTTATGTGGCAGAAGGTATTGTAAATGCGAATGAATATACAAGCCTTTATGCAAAAACCGGTGTTGGAGCAGGCAGAATTATGATTGGAAATAACACATATTTTAATGATGATGTTAGTTACAACAATCTTCTTGGATGTGCTGTTGAAGCTTATGTCAGGGAAGATGAAGTAAAATCAGACGTCGTTTTGTATGTTGGTGAAAGCAAATATAACAAAACTGTAAAAATCATTGACGAATATGAACCATCAATAAATGCTGATTTTACAGAGCTTTCATATTATCCTGAAAACAGCACAAGAAAAACGACTGCAGATATTGTGGCTGCACCAAGTGTTATCAAAAACGGTGTTTTGTATGATACATATACGGCTCAGGATTTTGATTTAACATCAGGCGACCTGTTGCTTGTTGATAACAATCGTGACGGAATATATGATGTTGTAAAAATCACATCATATCAGCTTATGGTGCTTAACGCCGCACCGGGCTATGGCGAATCTGTAATTAATATTTACACTCATTCAGGTGCATTAAAAATGCTTGATTTAGGTGTTTATGACAGCAATAAATTTGTAAGTATTATTATGGATGGAAAAGAAATAACGCTTTCTGAGCTTCAGAAGTTCGACGTATTAAATGTTGCAACCTCTGCTGACGGACGTGTTACAAATATTTATGTAACAAGAAGCTCGTTAACAGGTAACATTGAAAGCATTCAGGATACAGACAAGATATATGTTGGAAATATTGAGTATCAGCTGTCTGACGGATATATGCGTGCACTGGCTGCAAACGATAGTAAAGCTCCTGAATTTAAGGTTGGCGACAAGTATATTTTGTATCTCGACCTTTTTGGAAAAATTGCAGCAGCACAAAGCATCAGCAGCGGTGATTACATATACGGCTATGTAATAAAAGGTGCTTATGAAACAGGAATGGACGGTAAGCTGCAGCTTAGAATATTTGATGAAAATGAAAACTGGGTTACAATGATTGTGCCTGATAAGCTGAAGGTTAATAATGAAAGAAAAACCTCACAAGAATTATATGCTATGTTGTTTAACAACGGTATTATCAAGCCTCAGCTTCTTGCGTATAAAACAAGTGATGGTGTTAATTTCAGTGAAATACTTGTAGCAGAAGTCGGTGCAGAAGGTGACAGCGGTAAGTATATGCGCCTTGATGAATGTTCGGGTACTTACAGACAAACCAACAGCTCAATTGACTGGCAGTGCTTTATAAAGGACAATGCATTAATATGGGTTGTTCCAAAGGACATCACAAATGAGGAAGGCTATTATATTGATACTAAGCTTAATGTGTTTGTAAACGGCAATAATTATACAGTAACACCTTATAACATAGATGAATATAACACATCGGATAAGCTTGTATGGAAATCTACAAAGGAGGCTTCAACAGGAAATGTATTTCTTGTTGAAAAGGTCGGAGTTGGCTTTGACGAAAATGGTTATGAGGTTGCTCAGCTAACAGGTGTTACACCGGGTTATCCGAGATTTACAATACAAACAAGTACAGACGGCTTGTTTAACGGTCTAAAAAAAGGTGACGCAATCACATTTGTAGCGAATGGTGGAAAGGTAGTTGATAAAACTCTTTTATATAGCTATTCGGGAGGAAAAAGACCGTTCCTTACACCCACCCAAAGTGCAAGCAATAAATGGCACAATAGTATTGTGGGCGGAACAATTACAGCGGTTGATCTTGATTATCCAATAATTAAGATTTCATCAACCGAGAGCAAAAATGTTGTTTTAAATCCGTCGGTAACAAACGTGTTGATTTACAACACTGCAAATGACACAGCGTCTGTCGGTGACCTTTCAGATATAACTATCGGTGACTATGCAGTGTTTAACATTCTTTATTCGATGCCAAGGGCAATCATAATATATAGATAATAAAAGAAAGAGGGTAAAAATTTATGTTAAAAAAATTACTATCAATCGTTTTATGTCTGAGCATGCTTTTAAGCATGGTGTGCGTAACAGGCGTAAGTGCGGGTGCAAGCTATGCATTCAAAAACGTACTTGTTGGTGAGTACACATCGGCAGGTGATACATTAAACATCGGTTGGAAAAACCCTGTGTCAGATACTATTACAAAAGTTGCATTGTATGACATTACTGATGGTACAGAAACTGTTGTAAAGAATGACTTTGCAACAACAAGCGGTACAGTAATTGAACATTCAATAACAGGTCTTACAAAAGGTACACCTAAAACATATAAGGTTAAGGCAACTTTTTCAGATGCAGACCCTGTTGAATACATAGTTTCAGGCTGCCCGCAGGCATTGGGTGCCATTATCGATACTTACTTACCCGGTGCGAACAGCACAACAGGAGAAGGATTTAGAATTCAGTTAGTTAAGAACTTTTCAATACCGCCTTATGTGGCAGAAATAGATACAACGGAAAAACATTCAGGTACTGCATCATTCCATATTGCAGTAGACAGACCTACAAACGGAAATTACCCTCAGCTTATGTATTATATTGATAAAACTAAGCTAACAGCAAATGCAAGCCATCTGCAGCTTGAATTTTATGTAAAAGGAAATGACCTTAATGGGGTTATGCTTTTGCCGAAGAAAAATCAAAGCCAGTGGTTTGCGGCAAAGTCAGGCAGTGTAGATTACAGTGATTGGACTAAAAAGACATGGACTGCAGCTATAAATGGTACAGGTTGGATTAGCTTTGGTTTTGCTGAAACAGCAGAAGATTTTTGGATAGATGATTTTGCAATTTATGAAGTTACAACAGACGGAACAGTTTTAACAACAAACCTTGCTGTAGATGGCGGCTTTGAAACAGCAGAAGCTGCACCTGCAGCTGTAACAGGTGGTACTGCAGAAGGTCTTGACGGTGCATTAAAGCTTTCATGGACAGACGAGTTGGCAGCAAGATACAATGTTTATGATGAAGAGGGTAACTTGATTGCTGACCTTTCAGGAGAAACAGATGAGCTTTATATTACAGGTCTTACAAATGATGTTTCATACAGCTACACAGTTAAGCCTGTTGCAACATTTGGCACAGAGGGTAGTGCAACAGTTCTTACAGGTACTCCTGAGGTTGGCGGTGCAGTTGAAGTTGACACATCAGCATACGAGTTCAAAAATGTTATAGTAGCTGCAAGACAGGCAGGTGAAAATCAGCTAAGACTTGGCTGGATTAACCCCAAGGTTGATACAATAGAAAAATTAAGCCTTTACTATAAGCCTGCTGCAAGCAACAGCTGGACACTTGTAACAGACGAGCTTCCTAAAACAAACGGTACAACAAACGAAATTATTGTTGCACAGACAGGTGCTACAGTAACACAGGGAACAAATTCAAGTGGTAATGAAGCATTAACAGTTTACAATGTTGCAGATTTGGCAACAGGCAGCTCATATAGCTTTAAGCTTGTTGCAAGCTACAGCGATTACGCTCTTGACACTGAATATACAACAGATTGTACTTTACAAACACATGGAAACTCAAAAACAACATATTTTGATTCAACAGGTCAGTATATTGCAAGCTATATTGACGGAACTGCAAAAGTAACAAATGTTCCTACAATGATGATTGAACTTGATGACAGTGTTTCAGCAAGCGACGGCAATGCATCGGTACATGTTGTTTCAAATCAGGGATATTTGTATGGTGGTAGC
>JAZNGX010000043.1:0-1516 GCA_045576675.1 Clostridia bacterium
ACTGCTGTTAAGCTACTATGCATACGCAAACAACCAAAAAGTTGAAATGCTTGCTGACAATTTAGAAATGTCTGAACTCAATGCCACGGCTATTATGAATGAAGCCGCAAAAAACTTCGATACTGATTATGAAAAATTGTCAGAATATATCGGCACACTTGTAATGATGAATGTTGAACAAGCAACAAAATCAATATTGGATGAATTATTAGGCGACGGATATGATGCTTATGAAATTTTGGCAGTATATAAATTTTGCCGTGGTACAGATTGCGACGTTTCCACTGTAAAACAGGTGCTTGACTTAAAAGACAGCTTTACAGGACCGCATTGGATTGAAAATGCGTATAATTACATAACAAACAACAAGTATGGTGTCTTAGATTATGAACAGTTATGCGAATATCTCAATAACGGATATACAACGGAAGATATTATAGCTGCTAATATGCTTTGCAGAAAAGGTAAATATACAATAGACGATATTTTACACAAGGTTGGAGACGGTGAAACGTGGACAAGCCTATATAACGATATTGAAAATATAGCCACATCGTTTTCAGGTAGCACACCCGAAAGAAACGCATCAGATATAATAGAAATGCTTGAATTAAAGAATAACTATGGCGTGACAGATGAAACCTTGTCGTCATTAAATTCAAGCGAAAAAATTGCCGACTTCAAACAGGCAGTTGAAGAAAAGCATATAGAATTAACGACAACCTTGTTAAGTGCAGTAACAGCAGAAAACGAGGTGACTGAATAATGAAAAATAAATTATTTGCTTTAATATTATTTTTGATACTTGTGCCTTTAAGCGGTTACTGCTCAACCTCCGATGCACTTTCTATTTTGCAAATCAGTCAGGATATAAAAAACGAGTACGGCAGCGATTATACTGCTCCGTTTAATGTAGAACGAACATCAGAAGGTGTTTCAGAGGGCACAGGTGCAGTGGAGATAAGAGAAACCGACTTGATTCTGCCAGGCAAAAACGGACTTGATTTTAAGCTTATCAGAAGATTTAATTCACAGTCTGTTGATAAACATTATATAAGGGTATTAAACCCACCGAAAAAGAAAACATATCCGATAAATAAATATTATAAGTATAATTTTGTAAATCCCAACGAAACAAAAGTGAGGTCAATATGGATAAAATTTACTCAAGAAACCGATGTGCTTAATTATGCGAATATGAATACATATACTGCCTCATTAACACAATGTCAGTATTATGAAAATCAATATATTGATGGCATTGGTTATCTGGCACCGTCAGAATCAAATAATCCTACAACTGTGTTACTCACAAGAGATATTCAGGCACAACCTGTTGTAAGAAGTGCATCAAATTATTGGGAATATGATTACTATTATGTATCCAACAAAAATATCGGTTATAACTGGACTACAGTTTGTCCTAAAATGCAGAATTTTTATTCCTATACTACAAATAATGGCTTTGTTTATTACACCGGTGCTTTCGAAGACATTGATGGTAATGTGTATATGT
>JAZNGX010000044.1:0-15830 GCA_045576675.1 Clostridia bacterium
AGTGGAGTGTCTTTAAAATATTATTCAATAAGTAATTATCTAATTACGTAAAGAACCATATCAATTATATCGCCATCATATTCACGAGCGATTGCATATACAGCTGTGCAAGAAGATGAACCGATGTACAATGTTACAGCACCTGTATTTCTATCAGTTTCAGCGTCGATGATTGTATAATCTTCAATAGAAACCTTATTATTTGCACTTGCACCTGAATCGTAAACGTATACATTTGTAGCACCTGTTACGTCGATTGAACCACAGTTGAAGTTTGTACCACTTACGTTTGTAGCTGTTGCTACATTATCAATTGTGAATGATCTAACAGATCTATCTGTAACACGACCATAGTAGTACTTAACTTTGTTTGCAGCAACGTTAGCCGGAACATTAAATGTAACTGTTGAACCACTTACTGAAGCTAAAATATCAGCAGCTCTTACTTCGCCAGCACTGTTGTACTTAGGAACGATTGTGTCATAAGCACTGATGCCATAAATGTTATCTTCTTTTGTTACTAGAGCAGCTTCAGCTTTACCGTCTTTTACAAGACCGTCCTGAAGAACTTTAACAGCGTAGATAGGATCGCCAGCAGCGTTGTTAGCTGAACCATAACCTGAAACTAGAGCCATGATAGCACCAGCGTCAACCATGTCAACTTCTGTTTCAACTAAGATGAAACCAACATTCTTGTTCTCGTCAACATTGAATGCACGAGCGTTTAAGAATTTCTGTTCGTCAGCAATGTTTGTTGTGCTGAACAATGTGAACTCATCTTCTGTCAAAGCTGTAGGAGCAACTGACTGTATCCAAGCATCAGCTGTACCATCGTTGTCTGTATCTTCATATGTGAAAGTAGGAGCAACCATGATAACTGTTGCATCTGTGATGTTTAATCTACCTGCAGGTGATGTTAAGTTTTCAGAGTTTTCATTGTACTCCATTTCACCAGCAGCACTTGTGTACTCTGTGAACTTACCTTTGTTGTTCTGTGTGCCTGTTACAGCTTCAGCTCTATCGATTGCTGTGATGTAACCTGAGCTGTTAACAGAGTATGTGATAACGTCACCAGCGTTGATACCAACGATACCTGTCATAGCTGAAGTATTTGCAACATATGATGGACCATTGTCATATGTGAAGTGTGCTGAACCCTGTTTAGCAACGATCTTAGCTGTTTCTTGAGCATTCTTGCTTACAGCGATTGTAGCATCGTCAACATACTGTGATTCGATACCTGAAACGCCATCAACCTTAACCTTTGAAGCAGTGTTGATTGTGCCGTACTGACCATCAAATGTGTAAAGTTTAAGAGCAGTTCTGGGATCTAACATGTTACCATTTGAACCAACCTGAACTACATAAGCATAGTTTGTGTTAGCTGTAGCTGTTGTATCATAGTATGTGATGTTGCCAAGAACGTCTAAGTAGAAGATACCTTCATCGCCAAGAGCGATTTCGTTGTTGTTCAATGCACGACGATCGATACCGTATGAACCGTCACCGATTGTGTACTCAACATCCCATGTGCCTTCGTCAGCGATACCTGTTACAGCACCTGTAACTGTTGTTGAAATCTTTGTAGCTTCGATAACTGTCTTGTTACTATTTGTGTATTCCTTAACAGAAATCATATCATCTTCAACAAGGTCAGCCCAATCCATTTCATCGCCGTTTTCATCATACAATGTAGCCTTGATTGAATTTTCTTCAGGATCCCATGTTAATGAAGGAGCGTTGTTCTTAGCTGTTATTTTGCCTCTTGTTGTGTTGTTTGTATCAACAACTATTGTATAGTAATCATCGATGAATACTGTATCATAATCTTCTGTTGTAGCTGTGTTCAATCTCTGGAATGTAACTTTTCCGTAGAAACCGCTTAATTCAGCAACTGCAGCTGTTAAAGCGTTAGCATCTGTTGACTTTACAACGATACCACCATTTACATATACGTTAGGTGTACCAACAATTGTAATTGTTGTAGGTTTTCTGTCAGTTTCATTTTCCCAATATGAGAATGTGATTGAATTAGCATAAACATAAGGATCAGCTTGTGTACCTGCACCTGATATTATAGTCCGACCAACTGATTCAACCATATCAGCAGCAACTGTCATTTCATATGTCTTTGTTGTATCTTTTGCAGCGTATACAGCGTACGGATCGTCACTTGAGTTAGGATCATAGTAAGCGTAAACGATTGCATTGCCACCAACTAGGTTTGAAAGAGCTGTGTCACCAACTGTGATCTGGTAATTCTTTACATAGAAGCCGTTAGCATCTGTGAATTCTTCAGCTGTGTACTTTGACATATAGCTGTTCAAGATGTCAACCTTAACGTATTCGTCAGTATACTTACCTGATGAAGCAGTAGCTGATGATTCGTTAACTGTTACACGAAGTTTAACGATACCAAGGTTTTCGCTTAACAATGTCTGTCTTGTTGTATCGTTGTAACCATCGTATACAACATAGTCAACCCATGTGCCGTAACCTGTCTGCTTCATTAGAGGTGTATCTAATGCGTTAAGAACTAACTGAGCAACGATACCTCTGTTTGCAGCAACACCGTTAGCAGCAACAACGTTGTTTGTTAAACCGATGTCAGCAGCCTTTGTAAGGTAACCAACAGGATAACCAGCTGTGCCGATTGCAGGCTCATAACCAAGAGCTACAACTAACATTTTAACAGCTTCTTCGAAAAGAACGTTGTTTTCAGGACCAAATGTTCCGTCACCGTAGCCGTTTACGATACCCATCTTTGAAACGATGTTTATGTAACCTTTTGCCCAGTGATCTTCAGCAACGTCTGTGAAGTCTGAAGCAGCGTTAGCAGCACTTGTTGCCTGTGCTTCCTGATTCATAGCGCGTACCACGATAGCTGCAAATTCAGCTCTTGTGATGTCGCCTTCCGGTTTGAATGTGCCGTCCTCATAGCCGTTGAATAGACCAAGAGCAGCACCTACGTTTACAGCTTCTGCATATACTGAGTCATCAGCAACGTCTGAGAAATCAGCAAATACAACTGATGTCATCATCATTGCAACAACCAAAAGCATAGCAAAAACTTTGTTTAGGTTTTTCATGAAAAAATCCTCCCTTAAAATTTTTTTCGAAAGAGACTTCATTACTGGTTTACCGACCCTCTCTTTCATTCAAATCGGCAACCCTCAAGGATATTCCTTGATACTGTAATGATTATATCAAAAAGCATTTAAAACGTCAACAGTTGTAATATAACTGTAATTTTATTTTTAAAGATGCCTTTTAATACCGATATTATGCGGTTTTTATTGCTACCTGCAAAACCGCAACTATTGTATTATAACTGCTTTTTACAAAAAATGCAAGCAATTTTTCAAATTTTTGTGAAAACATAGTTTGTTTCCTTAAAAGATATATAACTATTACCTGCCACAAGTATATGGTCACTTACAATTATATTAATGCGTTGCAGATATTCACGGAGATTCTGCGTAAACACAACATCATCATTTGACGGAGTAAGCGAACCGCTTGGATGGTTGTGAGTTATAACCACATATGTTGGATTGTACTCCACCACGTTTCTGATTATTTCTTTTAATTCCACATTCACCGTTGTGCTGTCACCCGAATTGATATACTTTCTGCCAAGCAGTTGCTTGCGTGCATTTAAACACAACACATACAATTCTTCGTTATGCACATCTTTAAAAAGTGTAACACAATAATTCCCAAGCTTTTCCGGCGTGTTGAGATATGGACTTTTGCCGTTAGACGCAAGCTCATAAAGCTTTGCATATGTAGGCAACATTTTCAGATAATCAGCAGTTTTGGTACCAATACCTTTAACAGATATAAGTTCTTCGGCAGAAGCATGGCATATACTATACAAATTCCCGAATTTATCAAGCAGCCTGTGAGCAATTTCATTTGTATTTACTCTTGGTATAACGTGAAACAAAAGTATTTCAATCATTTCATGCTCTTCAAGCTTATCAAGTCCGATTTCAAATGCTTTTTGCATAAGCCGTCTTCTGTGACCATCATGCACACCCGCCATTATTTTATGTTACGGCTGCCCGGCTTTACAACCGGAATACCTTTTTTACAAATAGGACATTCGTCTGCTTCGTATGATACAACTTCGATTGGCAATACTGCTTTATAAGGAACGCCAAAATCAATTTTGCCTGCTGTTCTGTCAATAATTGAACCAACGCCGACAACCTCGCCGCCGCACTCTTTAACAAGCTCAACAACCTCTCTTACAGAACCGCCTGTTGTAACAACGTCTTCAACAACCAGTACTCTTTGTCCCTTTTCAATACTGAAGCTACGGCGAAGTGTCATTTTACCATCAGCATCACGCTCAGCAAAGATGTTTGGAACGCCAAGTTGCCTTGCAACCTCATATGAAATAAGGATTGCACCAATTGCAGGACCAATTACAATGTCAACATTGCTGTCTCTGTATAAATCAGCAAGCTCACTGCAAAGCTCCTCACTATATTTTGCATTCTGGAACAATCTTGCACACTGCATATATTTATCACTGTGTCTGCCTGACGTTAACAGAAAATGACCTTCAAGCAAAACTCCTGCTTCCTGCAAAATTTCCAATACTCTTTCTCTTGTCATTTATATCCACTCCTTTTTCCAATATTATATTATACAATATAAATATCATATTGTCAAACCCAGTTTGGTTTTCCTATGTATCCCAGATTTTCAAGATGAGAAACATTGTTAAGACTCACAATGCTTGCCTTTCTTTTCTCATCAAATTCTACTATACTATATGAAGCATTATATATATAAATCTCATTAAGCTGTGACAAATCTCTTCCTATATAATTACACATCAGATTTTTTAACACACAGCAATGACTCGCTATGCAAATTGTGCTGTCAGGATTGTCTGCCACAATTTTATCAACCGCTTCACTTATTCTTTTGTTTGCCTGCACCATATTTTCACCATTTGGTGCCTGCGTAAGATGCGGCTTGTATTTCCACAAATCATAAGCTTCTTTATAATACTTATCAATGTGTTCCCAGGTTTTGTTTTCCCAGTCACCCACAAAAAACTCACGCAGACCGCTGTCTTTTATTATTTCAAGACCGTGACTTTTGGCTATAGGCAAAGCAGTGTTATATGCACGACTTAAATCGCTTGAATATATTTTATCGAATTTTACTTCCTTTAATATATCTGCTGTACACTGTGCCTGAAGCACACCCTTTTTTGAAAGCTCAATATCGTGCCACCCGCAGCACACGCCGTTAATGTTGCCCATTGACTCGCCGTGTCTTACAAAATATACTGTTGTCATTTTAATTATCCTTTACAGAACCGATAAGCTCATTTATATCCTCTATATTATTGTTTGCCATAAATCCAACAAGCTCATCCTTGATTGTTTTTGCAGCATCAGGATTAATAAGTGAAGCTGTGCCAACTGCAACAGCAGTTGCACCCGCAATCATAAATTCTGCAGCATCCTCACCTGTCATAATTCCACCCATACCAATAATCGGAATGTTGACAGCTTTTTTAACCTGCCATACCATACGGATTGCAACAGGCTTTACTGCAGGACCGGAAAAGCCGCCTGCATTGTTTGCAAGAATAGGACGTCTTGATTTAACATCAATTTTCATTCCAAGCAATGTGTTAATAAGTGAAAGTCCGTCTGCACCTGCATTTTCTGCAGCCTTTGCGATTTCAACTATATTTGTAACATTTGGTGAAAGCTTAACAATAAGCGGAACCTTGCACTTTGCCTTAACACGCTTTGTGATTTCCGTCACAATATTGGGGTCAGTGCCGAAAGCCATACCGCCGTTTTTAACATTGGGGCAAGAAACGTTAAGCTCTATCAAATCAACCTTGTCGTCCAAAACTGTTGCAATTTCCTCATTTTCTTCAATTGAGTGGCCCGAAATATTTGCAATGATTTTAGTATCATAGCGTCTTAAATTAGGCAAATCGTAAGTCATAAAATGCTCAACACCGGGGTTCTGCAAGCCAACGCTGTTTAGTATTCCTGCAGTAACCTCTGCAATTCTTGGTGACTCGTTACCTGCCTTCGGCTTTAATGTTATTGCCTTAACACCAATTCCGCCAAGCTCAGACAAATCGAAATACTGACCTGTTTCCCATCCGTTGCCAAATGTACCGGAGGCTGTTACTATAGGATTTTTTAATGTTACTCCCGCTATATTTACAGATGTATTCATCGTAATACCTCCTTATATATCCAAATCTTCGGCATCAAACACAGGACCTTTTTGGCATACCTTAACATTATCACCGTGTGATTTGCAGGTACATACTGCACACATTCCGATGCCGCATCCCATTCTTTCTTCCATTGAAAGCTGACAGTAAATTCCGTTTTCAAGTGCTATTTTTTTTATCGCACTCATCATAGGAACAGGCCCGCAGGAATATATCGAAGTAACATTGCCTGCAGCAATTCTTTCCTTTAGTACATCGGTAACAAAGCCGTGATGACCGTATGAGCCGTCGTCTGTTGCAATATGAGTATCACACACATTTTTAAACTCATCTTCAAGCGTAATCAAATCCTTTGTTCTGAAGCCGAGGATTGCCTCAGTATTACTGCCAAGTGCCTTTGCAAGCTTTAAAAGAGGATATATTCCAATGCCACCACCGATAACAATTGCAGTGCCATCGCCCCTTTTTTTATAGTTAAAGCCCTGCCCAAGAGGGCCTAATATATCAAGCTCGTCACCTTCTTTATACTGTGACAAAAGCTTTGTTCCTTTACCTCTTACCTGATAAATAAATCTGAGCCAGCCGTCACCACTGTCGCAAATACTTATAGGGCGTCTTAAAAGAGCATCGCCCCCACACAGTATATGAACAAACTGACCAGGTTGTGTATCCAGAGGGAACTGAATCAAAACATCATAAATATCCTTTGCAGGATTATTGATGTTTAAAATTTTACACATATATGACTGTTTCATACAGCTACACTCCTTATTACAAAGCTGACATAATGTCGTCTCTCATTCTTATAGCTTCTGCCTTTGCTGCAAGAGCGAAATCCTTTTCGTCACATTCAGCCTTTTTATATGCACACATAATTGAGCGTGATGCATTAACAACTGCACCCAAGCCGTCGCTGTTGAATGCCTTTGCAACGTCTGCCGCTGTACCACCCTGAGCACCGTAGCCCGGTACTAAGAAGTATGCCTTTGGCATAATTTTTCTTAATTCAACAATCTGCTCTGGATATGTTGCGCCAACAACAGCACCAACATTTGAGTATCCATACTTTCCTATATATTCTGCCCCCCAGGTGTTAACATTATGTGCCATCTGCTCATAAACCTTACGTCCGTTTTCAAGAACCAAGTCCTGAAGCTCACCTGATGATGGGTTTGATGTTTTTACAAGCACGAATATTGACTTATCGGCTTTAACAAAAGGCTTTATTCCGTCTGTACCCAAGTATCCGTTTACAGTAAGACCATCTGAACCAAACGCTGCAGCCTCACTGTCAATAAGCTTTGTTTCACCAAGATATGCAATTGAATACGCTTCTGCAGTTGTGCCGATGTCGTTTCTCTTACCGTCTGTTATAACATACATTCCCTTTTCTCGTGCATAAGCAATTGTATCCTCCAATGCTTTTACACCATGAGGGCCATACATTTCATAGTAAGCCGATTGCGGCTTTACTGCTGCAACAACCTCACAAAGCTGGTCTATAAGCATTTTGTTGAATTCAAGGATTGCACCTGCAGCACCTTCAAAGGTTGAAGAAAATTCCTTTTTAATAAAATCAGGAACATAGTCAAGCTTTGGGTCAAGACCTGCAACTGTGGGATTGTTTTTTTCTTTTATTTTTTCAATTAAAACATCTATCATTTTTATTCTCCTTTATTTCATTAATACGCCCTGTTTTACAACAAGCTGTCCGTTAACAATTACTGTGTCGATTTTTCCGTAAAGCTCATAGCCGTCATAGGGTGAGTTTTTACTTTTTGAACGGAACTTGCTTACATCAACAGTATATTTTTCTTCCTCATCAAATAATACTATGTCGGCACAATAACCTTCCTTTAAAGTACCTTTGTTTATCCCCAGAATGTCAGAGGGCTTGCTGCTCATTTTGTAAATGAGTTCATCAAGCGTTAAAACTCCGGGCTTTACAAGATATGTTATGCCTAACGAAAACGCAGTTTCAAGCCCCACAATTCCGTTTAACGCCATATCAAATTCGCAATTCTTTTCATCAACTGCGTGTGGTGCGTGGTCTGTTGCGATAACATCTATTGTTCCGTCTTTAAGACCATCCTTTATTGCCTTAACATCCTCCTCTGTACGAAGCGGAGGATTCATTTTTGCATTTGTGTTAAAGCCTTCAACAGCTTCTTCTGTCAGTGAAAAATAATGCGGACAGGTTTCGCACGTTACTTTTGCGCCGTTTTTCTTTGCATTTCTTATAAGCTCAACTGAACCTTTGGTTGAAACGTGAGCAATATGCACCGGAACATCATAGGTTTGCGAAAGGATACATTCACGGCTCACCATAAGCTCCTCGCTTGCTCTTGAAATTCCTCTTAAACCAAGACTTGTTGCAGTAAAGCCCTCATTCATTGAGCCGTCATTTTTAAGTGACATATCCTCACAATGTGAAATAACTGCAATATCAAAGGTGTTTGCATAAAGCATTGCGTTTTTCATAAGATTTGCATTTTCAACGGGTCTGCCGTCATCAGAAACTGCAACCGCACCGGCAAACTTCATATCACCTATAGGTGCAAGCTCTTCACCCTTTAACCCCTTTGAAATAGCACCAATCGGATATACATTTGCATAACCTATATCCTTGGCTTTATTTATAATATAATCGATTATTATCTTGCTGTCTGTAACAGGATTTGTGTTTGGCATACACGCAACAGAAGTAAAGCCGCCCATAACAGCACTTTCTGTGCCTGTTGCAATATCCTCTTTATAGGTCTGCCCGGGGTCACGCAAGTGACAGTGCATATCAACAAAGCCGGGGGCAACGATTTTACCTGTTGCATCAATAATCTCAATATCAGCACCTTCATAATCAAGGTTTTCTCCAATTTCTTCTATAACACCGTTTTCAACATAAATATCCATTATTCCATTTATGTTATTTTTCGGGTCAATTACTTTTCCGTTTTTAATAAATATACGCATAGTTTCTACTCCTCACACAAGAAACATTTTAAAACCGCCATTCTTACTGCAACGCCGTTTGTAACCTGCTCCTGAATAACAGAGCATTCACTGTCTGCAATAGCACCTGTAAGCTCAACGCCTCTGTTAACAGGACCCGGATGCATAAGAATTGCATCAGGTGCAGCAAGCTGCATACGCTTTTCGTCAATTCCAAAAAATCTTGCATACTCACCTGTTGATGGATACAGTCCGCTTTTCTGGCGTTCGTTCTGGATTCTTAAGCCCATAACAACGTCAGCATCAATTATAGCTTCCTGTACGGACTGAAAAACCTTAACCCCAAGCTTTTCTGCACCATAAGGCAACAGTGTTGCAGGTGCACCAAGCGAAACATCAGCACCAAGCTTGTTTAAAGCATATATATCACTTCTGGCAACACGGCTGTGAGCAATATCACCCACAATTGCAACCTTAAGACCTTCTATCCTGCCTTTTTTCTCAAGGATTGTGTACATATCAAGAAGAGCCTGCGTGGGATGCTCGTCCATTCCGTCACCTGCGTTTATTATACACGCATCAACATTTTTCGCAAGAAAATGCGGAGCACCTGACATACTGTGGCGGATAACCACCGCATCGGTTTTCATCTGATTAATTGTTCTTAATGTATCAAGCAGTGATTCACCCTTTTGGGTACTGCTTGTTGACGGCGATACGTCGCTTGCCATACCACCCATATATTTAACAGCACTTTCAAAGGACAACCGTGTTCGTGTGCTGTTTTCACAAAACAGCGTCACAACGGATTTCCCTTCCAGATGCTTTGTTTTTTTCACATCCTGATTTATAACATATTTCATTGTTTTTGCAGTGTCAAGGATTATTTCAATTTCCTCTCTGCTAAGCTGCTTTATACCAAGCAAATCCTTGTGTCCTCGAAACATTTTCATCTTCCTTTCAAATACTTCAGAAACCGTTCGGGAATTTCAGTATTAAACTCCATATACTCTTTAGTTTTAGGATGGATAAATCCTACAGTGCGGGCATGAAGTAACTGCCCGTTTTCATTAAATCTGCTTTTTTTCGGCCCGTAAACAGGGTCTCCTATTACAGGATGGCCTTTGCTTGCCATATGAACTCTTATCTGATGAGTTCTGCCTGTTTCAAGACGGCATTCTATAAAAGTATATCCGTCATAACGTTCTATCACCTTATAATGTGTAACTGCATTTTTGGAATTCTTATCTGTCACGCACATCTTTTTTCTGTCAGAATGATGCCTGCCAATCGGGGCATCAATTGTGCCTTCGTCAGTTTTTATATTGCCGTGAACAAGCGCAACATATTTTCTGGTAAGGCTATGCTCTTTAATTTGTGCCGCCAGCGAAATATGTGCATCATTGTTTTTCGCCACAAGCAAAAGTCCGCTGGTGTCCTTGTCAATTCTGTGCACAATCCCAGGTCTTATTACGCCATTGATTTCAGACAAGCTGTCACCACAATGTGCAAGCAGGGCATTAACAAGTGTTCCTGAATAATTCCCTGCAGCAGGATGAACAACCATTCCCTGCGGCTTGTTTACAACAAGCATATGCTCGTCCTCAAAAACTATATCAAGCTCAATATCCTCTGCGGTTGTTTCAAGATTAACGGGGTCAGGAATAATAATTTCAATATTTTGCCCGTCCTTTAATTTTGTATTTGACTTTATGGGCTTTCCGTCAACGGTAACATTTCCATCTTCAATAAGCTTTTGAATATGTGAACGTGTAAGCTCTGTATTGTCTGCAATAAACTTATCCGCTCTTTGACCGGATAGTCCGATAATACTAATTTTCTTCATCTTTTTTATCAAAAAAAATCACCCAGACAGCAAATAATATTGCACCGCACACAATGCAGCAATCAGCAATATTAAACACGGGGTAATTTATCAGTCTGAAATCTATAAAATCAACAACAAAACCGCGGAATATACGGTCAAAAAGATTGCCCAAAGCACCACCGACCACTAAACCGGCAGCAATTTTAACCATTTTCTGTGACGGCTTGCACTTTATAAGATAAGCTGCAATCGCCGCCAGAATAAGGATTGATACAACAACAAAAAACACATTGCCATTTTTGAAAATGCCAAAAGCAGCACCTGTGTTTTCAACATAAGTAAAATGCAAAACATCATTAATAAGGGGAACAGATGCATCCTTAAGCTTTGAAACAGCCAGTGCTTTTGTGTATAAATCCACAACAACAGCTATCAACGCAGTTATATATAGCATTTCAAACATAACCCCCTTATCCAAAAGTTGCCGCAATCCGACACAGTCGGGTTGCGGCTTAATTAATAATGTCAAACTTTAATTATTCGCAATCGCAGCAATCGTCACAATCGCAGTCACACTCGTCAAATTCCAATTCAACTTCCTGACCGCAGTTAGGACAAGAAATTGCCTCGTCACTTTCCAAATCCTCAACGTATACGAAGAAATCCTCGTTACATTTCGGGCAATTTACAACGAAAGGCTCGTCATCATCGTAATCATCACAGCAATCACAATCGTCTTCGCCATAAACCTCGTCTTCAAGCTCAAAAACCTTGTCTGAAAGCTCGTCAATAGCTTCTTCAGTAAATTCAAGCTCGTCAGCAATTTCACCAAGAACAGAAATGATTTCTGTTAAAAGCTTGCCTTCGTTTGTGTTTGTATCAATTTTCATACCTTCAGCAAGACCGCAAAGGTATGAAACCTTTTCAGTTATAATTGACATAATTATATCCTCCCTTATATTTGATAAGCATCAGGACGCAATGCTCCTTATGCTCTTTCCATATATTCGCCTGTTCTTGTGTCGATACGGATAACGTCACCTTCATTTACGAATAACGGAACGTTGATTGTTGCACCTGTTTCCAAAGTAGCGGGCTTTGTAGCACCAGTTGCAGTGTTACCCTTAACACCCGGCTCTGTAGCAGTAACAGTAAGCTCAACAAAGTTCGGCGGTTCAACACCAAATACGTTGCCCTTGTATGAAAGAATACGAACGATATCGTTTTCCTTAACAAACTTCAAGGCATCACCAAGCTGTTCGCTGTTAAGCGGAAGCATATCGAAAGTTTCCTGATCCATAAAGTAGAACAAGTCACCATCATTATATGAATACTGCATATCCTTTCTTTCAATATGAGCCTTAGGCATCTTATCTGTAGGACGGAATGTCTGCTCTACAGTAGCACCTGTAATAACATTTTTTAATTTAGTTCTAACGAAAGCGGCACCCTTACCCGGTTTAACGTGCTGGAACTCGATAACCTGATAAACACTGTTATCCATTTCAAATGTAATGCCGTTTCTGAAATCACCTGCTGAAATCATCTGTAAATACCTCCATAACAATTTGATTATATTTTACACTATTTTACATATAATTTCAAGTCATTTTTTAACATTTTTATATTCTGCATTATTTTTGTGCATATTTTAGTATTATTATTGCCGATTTTGTAACAATATATTAAGAGGTGTGGCAAATATGAAGGGTATTTTACTTATTCACGGCTTCGGCGGAAGCAGAAAAGAGTTGAAAACACTTTACGATTTTATAAAACATGATGATTACAAAATAGAGCTACCTGTTTTAAAAGGACACGAGAACACAAGGCAGGAGCTTTCAAAGGCAAAATACACCGAGTGGCTTGACAGTGCCGAGCATGCGTATCAAAAGCTTTGCAAAAGCTGTGACGACATCACTGTGGTTGGATTTTCAATGGGTGGGCTTATAGCAGTTAATTTATACAAAATGCATAAATTCAAAAAGCTTGTGCTTGTTAACACACCTGTGTATTATTTCAATCCACCAAGAATTGTAAATAATCTGCGTAAGGATTTCAGGCGTTACTTTACGCACTATAAACGTGCCTGCTTCGGCAGACCCTTTCATTCTATGCTGGAGTTCCAGAAGCTGCTTTCAAAAACCAAGCCAATGTTTAAGCTTGTAGATGGAGATACACTTGTTATTCAGGTGCAGGACGATGATACTGTTAATGCATCAAGCGGAGAGTATATTTTTAAAAGGCTTAAGGGCAAAAAGCAATTTATTAAGCCTGATTGCGGCGGACATATTATTTTTAACAGTGAGTGTGCGGAAGAAATCGCACAGGAAATAGATGAATTTATTAAACGGTGATTAAATGGAATATATTTATATCTTTATATTTGGCGGAATAGGCTACGGCGTGCTTGAGATTTTATGGAGAGGCTACACACACTGGACAATGCTTGTGACAGGTGGGATATGCTTTGTGCTTATTTATGTTATCAGCACAGTATTTACATTTATGCCCGTGGTTATACGAAGCCTTTTGTGTTGCTTTGCGATATCTGCAGTTGAGTTTGCAGTAGGCTGCATCGTAAATTTAAAGCTGGGCTGGCAGGTGTGGGATTATTCAGGCAATGCATTAAATATTAAAGGGCAGGTTTGCGTAATGTATTCGTCACTTTGGTTTTTGTTAAGCCTTGTGCTTGTTCCGCTTTGTATGGAAATGAAAAAGTTTTTGCATATATAATTAAATGGTACTTGTGTACACAAGTACCATTTAACATTGTTTTTAAAGTATACCGGTATATACAACTATGCTGCTAAAAGCAGAAAGTCCCAAAAGCCCTACCAAAACAGTCATTCTTCTGTACGGTACATCATAATAAACGCGTCTGATTTGGAAAATAATATAAAATTTCACTGCTGCAGACACCAGCCGCATTATCAAATCTATAAGTTCTTCATCAAAAATTATAAACCTTGATAACACAAAGAGAATCAACACATCAATGATTAATTCAATTATAAAAGAAACAATCGTTATTTTTAATATTTCAACAAATATAATTTGTTTTGGTGTGAAAATATGAAAAACAATAGCTTGTATTAATATCACAAAAATCACTGTAAATATTATAATAACAGAAAACACACCTATAATATATATATCATTTTCCAAATAAACATCGGTATAAAATATCATAGCAGGCAAATACAACGCACAAACCACAAAAAACAACAAAAAAGTATTTACCTTCAAATTACCTTCTCTTGTTTTTTCAACAAGCCGCTTTAAATTAAATACACTCAAAAAATTTTTCATACATTTATACCCGACTCAATAAATAGAATAATCCTCAGGATTAACCTCTGTGGCAACAGTTCTTTTACGTTTAACACCAACCGACATTATATCCACTTCAAATTTGCGGCATTTTTTTGAAGGCTCAACCTCTTTTTTCTTTTTGGTGCAAAGCATTACGCCGTCATCATTTTTATCTGAATAAACGCATATTGCACAACACGGAAGCTGTTCATCCTTGTTAAGCTTAATAAGACTTCTCAAACCGACACCCCTTATTTGATTTTACTAAGCAATTCATCAGTATATTCAGGAATTGCTTCAGGTGAGCTTACAACATACGCACCAACGATATTTGCACGCTCGATGCAGGTTTTTAAATCAGCACCCGATAGATAATTGTACAAAAAGCATCCCGAAAAGCTGTCACCCGCACCAACAGCCGAAACAGGAGTTGCGGGCTGACGCTGTGCCGAATAAAGCTTTTTTTCAGCGTTGCTGAATGCTGCAGCACCGTCACTGTCAAGTGTTACAATAACAACATTAAGATTATATTTTTCACACAAATCAACACAGATTTCTTCAATCCCGTTGCCGTTTGCTATGCCCATTTCCTTAACAAGCTCACATTCATCACGGTTTATTTTTATAATAGTACTTTTTTTGAAGCAATCAACAATAAGCTCCTTGCTATAAAAGCTTTGTCTTATATTTATATCACAGAAAACCTCTTTGAAGCCGCACTTATCAGTAATTTCATTTAACGTATTTGCCGAAACACTGTTTCGCTGCGCCAGTGTTCCGAAATACAAAACATCAAAACAATGCTCATTAATGGTTTGTATATCCTTGTCTGTTACCTTTATATTATCGTATGCAACATCTTCCACTATCTCATATGTAGGCTGATGATTCTCGTCCAGCGTAACATGAACATAACCTGTTGGTTTTTCATTGTTTACTGCAATGTAATCGTCAGGTAGTCCAAGCTTTTTAATACTTTCAAGTGCCTCATTTCCAAGCTCGTCATTGCCCACTGCAGTTATCAGATAACCCTTTGCACCAAGCTTTGAAAAATGTGCACAAAAATTCATTGATGCACCGCCAAGAACCTTATATTCAGGAAACACATCCCATAAAACCTCACCAAAAACCAATGCTTTCATTATATTCGCCTCCTTTATAAGTATAGCATTTTTTAGTTGATATGTCAAATTGATATATTAAAAGGACTGTGAAATCAATTCACAGCCCCGCCAGACTGTCGAAAAAGTCGGTTAACCGCAAGCATTTTTAATATTTTTATATCTGTAGGGTGTGACAAATTCGGCACACTACCCAAACAATAGTAACATACAACAAAACAATTAGTATCAAAACCCGCTGAATTCTATGTGTTTCAGCGGGTTTATGCTTGCTTTTGCTGAACACAAGCTCTACCGTATACTCATACGCCTACGACCTTGTGTTGAACAAATTCACCTTCCTTTTTCAACGTCTGCCAGCGTGTCGATAGGTTTACCGACACGCTGA
>JAZNGX010000045.1:0-6856 GCA_045576675.1 Clostridia bacterium
AATGTGCAATTTGAAAAGTTATAATATAACATTATACAAAAAGTTATTATTTTACTTAATAAATTCAAATGAGCAAAGCTTTTGTAAAGCCTCTAAATAGTATAAATCTCCATATATCAAAGGCTGCTCTCTATATACGGAATATGACTCACAGGCCTTTAACAAAAGTGCTTCATCACCATTATCTCCACCACAAAGAGTTGTCAGGTTTTTTAGCAATGCAATTGCACTGTCAAGGTATTTTTGATTGCCCGTATATTTTGCTAAATCTATAAGTCCGCTTGCAGCTATTGCACAGGCACTTGAATCCGTAGGCACTTTAAGATCGGGTTGTTCAAAATCACAAGGCACTAATCCATCAGCTCTTAAATGTGATATAAAATAGTCTGCAATTCTCTCAGACGCATTAAGATAATTTATATTACCTGTAGACCCGTATGATCTTGCAAAGCCGTATATGCCCCACGAGCTTCCCCTCGACCAATGTGAACCATTGGAGGTGCCGTCATTATACCCCTGTCCCGGTGGAGTGCTGACGGTGTTTCCGTTTACCGTATCAAACATAACCTGATGCTGCGTACTGCCGTCCGCACGGATAAACGCTTTCATCGTTGAGTTTGCGTGCATACTTGCAGCATTTTTATAAGAATCATCGCCCGTAAGCTTTGACGCAGTATATAAAAGGTCTAAGTTCATCATAGTATCAATAATAGCTATGTTTGGTTTTCCGTTCCATGCCACTATATATCCGGCATTTGAATTTAACCTCTGCTTTAACTTGTCCGCAGCAAGAATTACATTCTTATACGATGTATGATTTCCTGTATTTATATAGTTCTCATATCCCGAATACATCCACAAAAACCCTAAATCATGCTCAATATGCACTCCATTATTAAGCCAATCAGCAAGCTTATCCTCAATTCTTTGAGCATATACCGAATAATGATGATCACCGGTTTTTTCATACATCATCCAAAGTATTCCTGGATAAAATCCGTCCGTCCATGCATTTGAATATTGAGCACCAACATCATCATATTTTCCGTTATTGGTTGAATAAATTATATTTCCGCGTACTCTTGCCACAGTTTTCGAAAACTTTTTGTATGCATCATTCAGTGTAGCTTCAAGCCAAGCCTTATCACTATCTGATAATTGCGACGTAGTAACGTTTGCTTTCGGATATTTAAGTTCCCCTGACGGAGCACCATATATCTGAGAATATGGTACAAATGTCGCAGTACTTGTGCTTTCGTCCCAGTAAACATACACTCCTAACCCTTCTGCTATTGCTCTCAATGGTAAATACATACGTCCATCCACCGTTATAGCAGTAACATCACTTGTAACTTCTCGGTTGTTAATCCTTATAACATGGCTTCCTTCGGTTACTATGAGTTTATCTTTTTCATAAGATAGAGTGGCTGTAGACGAACCCTCACTCCAAGCTACATCCATATTTAAAAAATCTCCTAACGATCTTAACGGTATCATAATTCTACCGTCAACTACAATGCACTCATTGGAAAACGGAGCTTCAATCCCATTAAATATAATATTAACTTCAGGATTCTTTTCTGCATATGCAATGCTATTAATAAAAAATATGACTATAGTACTAATTAAACAACTCATCAAAAATATCTTCATTGTATAACAACCTTTCGTATTATTTATCCAACCCCGCCTAAAACAGCGTGATTTCGGTTAATCAAACATCCACTTCAAAACATATTGGATATATTCGTCCCAAAATTCCCAACTATGTGTTCCGGCAGATTCCTTATACGTATAATCATAGTTTAAGCTTTGAAACTTTTCCTTCAGTTTGCAATTATCTTCATACAGAAAATCTTCCGTTCCAACTGCCATATATATTCGTGGCTTCAGCGGATTGTCATTCTGTTTTTCAGCAAGTTTAAACAAGTTCTCGCTGTCTGGTATCTTCAAATCCTCTCCGAAAATCGGTTTTAATATCTGTCCAATACCTTGTGACCTTTTAACAATATCTGCTGCACTTGAAAGCCCTGCCGCCGCACAAAAACAATCGCAATTTTTCAGAGCGATTTTCAATGCACCATATCCGCCCATAGACAAACCCGCAATATAATTGTCCTCGCGCTTATCAGATACATTAAAAAAATCTTGCATCAGCCTCGGAAGTTCTTTTGAAATGTATGTATAGTATTTTTCGCCATATTTCATATCAGTATAGAAGCTTCTGCCTCCAAACGGCATAACAACACAAATACCATATTCCTGAGCATATCGTTCTATCGATGTTCTCCTTAACCATATGCTGTGATCATCACTTAAACCGTGAAGAAGATAAAGACATTTATATTTTCCTTTACTCGCCTTATTTGACACTCCTATCTCTCCGCCAGTGTGTTTTTGAGGAATTACAACATTTACAGTTGTCTGGACGCCCAACGATTCACTAAACAAATGCATTTCGCAAAACGCCATATCAATCACTCCAATTTAATCGTTTTATTAACCCAAATCATGAACATCAGTAAATTCAATTTCAGGTTTTCCTTTTATTCCATCAGTCTCAAACAAAACTATCTCGTTTTTTCCTAATTTCAAAAGCGATGCAGGGACATACAAGGTTTTTTGCGGTCCTATATCCCAGTATCTTCCTATATTAAAACCATTTACTAACACAAATCCTTTGGTAAAATTATCTGTTCTTAAAAATGTGTCCGCAGTTTTCTCAATATTGAAAAAGCCTCTGTAAAAGCCTGACGGCTCAAGTGAAACATTTTGTGAATATTTAACATTTTCAATATTATCCATTTTAAGTGTATAAACTTCCCAATCAAAATGTATTTTACCATTTAAAAGGCATCTTCCAACTATTCCTTTTTTTCGCATCATCTTAGTACCAAAATTTGCTCTGCCCATATTTTCACACAGAACCGTCAAAACATCACCATTTTTTGCCGAAATGTTTAGCTTTAATTCACTGTCATTAATATAAACAATTCCTGTCAAAGTTCTGTTAATATAAATCTGTGCACGGTCACCTATGCTTTCAAATGTTAAAGGAGCATCATTATAATCCCGGTTAAGTCTTGTACGATATGCAATGTATCCATATCCCTGACCATAACTCTCCATACATTGCGGAACATCAGAATGTACAGGTTTTGATAGATTCATAAAATTATCAAAAACTCCTGCAAATTCGTTAAGAGTTACCTTTCCATATGCCATCTTAGGTCTATTAGGCGGAACTTCCGGAAGCTCTGTTTTAATATATTTCCGAATTACTTCACGTACTGCGTAATACTTTGGCGTAACATCACCACACTCAGTCAAAAGGGCATCGTAATCATAGCTTGTTACATCCGGTGCATACTTTTCATAATGATTTGCACCACTTGTAAAGCCGAAATTTGTACCGCCAATGAACATATACATATTAAGGCTGCCTTTTGCAAGCATATCATCAACAACCCTCGCATAATCGCTCGCAGACGTGGTATGATGTTTTTCATCCCCCCATGCGTCAAACCAACCGTTCCACATTTCCATGCACATTTTTGGACTGTCGGGAAAAAGCTTGTCGTGTGCCTTAAAACTATCCTGCACCCGGCTTCCAAAATTAAGAGTGGGAATGCATCCCTCGATAAACCCGTCAAAAAGATTATCCTCTGATGTTCCATCAGAAGTAAACAAAGGAACATCTATTCCATTCTTGCGATAGTAATCATAAAGATGTGACAGGTATTTTTTATCATCACCGTAATATCCGTATTCATTTTCACACTGCATCATTATAATTGGTCCCCCGTTACTTGACAGTAACGGTCTAATTTGCTCAAACAAGTGCTTTAAATAATTCTCAAAACACCTAATATAAGATGGATTCGAGCAACGTATTTCCATATTATGCTCGGCTTGAATCCACCACGGCAAGCCACCAAACTCCCACTCTGCACAAATATACGGACCCGGTCTGACTATAACCATCAATCCAGTCTGTTGCGCCTTTTTAATAAATTCAGATATATTGAGAATCCCCTCAAAATCAAACTTACCCGGTTGTTTTTCGTGCATATTCCACGCACAGTATGTTTCTACGCAGTTACAACCCAAGGCGCGTAGCTTTTCTAAAATATCAGTCCATGTATCCGGCATATTTCGAAAATAATGAACTGCACCGGAAATAATTTTGATGCTTTCACCATTATAATAAAACTGATCCTTTTTAATTTCAAACCTCACATTAATTCTCCTATTTCTACACATTATTATGTTATGGTTTTAATTCATTTAGTTGATGTGCCAGAAAACACCATACTCACTGATAATTTTTAATATACGGATTGCATTTCGATGCAAGATTTGAACTGTCAAATATAAATACCCTGAATAATTTAATACCGCTAAGTCTACTTGCAAATGCACCAGTTGCTTTCGTCACTGTTCCTGCCGTTGTAGATGCAGGTGTTAGTTTGGAAACAGCTAAAAGTCTGTTATCGGTACCATATGCTGCTGCAAAGATATTTACATTATCTGCACCGTTAATAACAGTTGCACTGATGGATGTGTTGTTTGTCAGTGATGCAGTTAAAATGCTTGGTCCTTTTGCAGGTCCTGCATACACGTTGTCAATATAGTTTGTTGTTGCGTCAGCACTTGAGTCAGTTGTAAACTTAATTCTTGTCATATTAACAGCAGAATTGATTCTGAAATGCTGATTTGCTGCTTTTAACTCATTGTCAATATATAAGTCAACAGTTTTTGATGCTGTATTAACAATAAATCTTATATTATACCATCTGTCGTTCTGCATTGCCCCTGTTACTTCCAAATCTGATGTAGCACCGCCTGCTGTAGTAGGACGGCGAAGTATCAGCTTTCCGTTTTCAGCATACATAAGGCTTGCTATAACGGCATCTCCGTGTGCAGTGTCAAGAATATGAGCACCCGACATATATGACTTCGTTCCTGAGAATTTAATGTTAAAGCTAAGCTCTGCTGTGCCTGCTACCGGTAGCATATCAGCAACCAATTCAACACAACCGGTGCTGCCTGTAGTTGCCCACGCACCCTTCATAGTATCGCTAAGCTTTACAACCTGGTTGTTAGTATTTGCCGGGTCTTCACAAAGCTCTGCATTTATACCTGAAACACTGCCGTTTAATGCAAAACGCTGAACCTCCCAGTGCGGACTTAGCTTATCTGCCTCAAAGTTATCTGTTATTGATTCAGGTGTCGGCAACGGCTCTGTAATAAGGGTTGTTCCTCTGATAAGACTTGGGAATGACCAGCCAATATGGTGTGCCTCTCTGTCATTCCAACCACCCATTATAGGTCCGTATTCCTCAACAAGCTCAGCGTAAGCTGCACCTTCACTACCATAAATATCAGCCATTGCACAATACAGATTAGCAGGCCAGTTTGCCTGAGCTACATTACCATTTGACATTGTAGGTCTTACAAGATCGCCATCGGGGTATTTGCTTGCCTTAAATTCAGCGTCCCATAAGTCGGGATTTTTTACATAGGGTAAATAAAAGTCAAGAGCTTTCTTAAGCTTTACAGCATAAGTGCCTTTATCAAAATGGTTAACACCTGTAATATTATATGCTACCTGTGCAGCCTGTGTAAGTGGGGCCAGTGAGAAATATGTGTACCACATACCCTGAACACCACGGTCAATTTCTGCCTGGAATTTACCTGTGCTGCCAATCTGGAAGTTTATACTTGACGGAAGTGTTGCGTTTGCCAAAGTATCAACAGAAGATGTATTACCAAGATAATTATCTGTTACCATTAATGATAATATACCCCATGATGCCCAGTTGTTAGTCTTATCATTCCAGCCAATAAATATATTATTAACAGATGGTCTGTATCTGTCGGTCAGCCATGATTTAAATGCTGTCTCATCGGCTTTTGTCCAACCTGGATAGTCAGTAAGAAACTCAGCTGCATAGACAAAGCCAACACCGCTGTATGCAGATACTAACGGTGTGTCATCCCACCAATCAATATCGGTATTGTTTTTTGCCCAGCCGCTTATCAGTTCTCTTGCCTTTTCTGCATATTTATCTTCACCGGTCAATAGCCATGCAAGTCCGGCTCCATACGCAGCATAAGCATCATGTGTTAAAATTTTACTTGCTGATATATGCTCCTCAGGCTTGATGTAATAACCTGGAACATAGTATCTCTTAGGAGCATGACATGTACGAACCATACACCAGTCGTCAACACGTGACATAAACTGATTAAAAGCCGCTACTGTCTCCGGGTCATTTGCGGCCAATCTGTCTTTTGTCGCCTGAATCTGAGCCTTAGTATAAATGCCGTAGTTATCATCATCAGCAGCAAAAGAATTTGTTGACGGGAAAACAGTAATAATAAAAACCAACATTAGAATAATAATTAACATCTTATTCATAGAATTTCCTCCTATAGCTTGTTAATTATATAATAAATAATTAAAATAAGAATTAAAATGAATTATTCAATTAATTTTTACAATAATTCGCTCAATAACGCATATTTAAGTACAATATGTTGTGTTAGACAAACCATATCATATTAAACAAAAATATATTAATCGTTCGGAGCATTCCAGGTAACATACTGTGAAAGACGATGTAAATACTATAATATGTATTACTTTGTTAACGGCACAGAAAACACGTATAATATATAAAGACAGTATCAGGCTTTATACACGATGGAGAAAACGAATCGGTATAATCAGTTTTTTGTAAAACAGGTAGTATACAAGAATTTTGAAATCACCCGAAACCGGAACCAGGTTTACGGCGAACTATGCATCATGTACGAAGGCAGATTGCCTGAATAATAAAAAACACGTCAA
>JAZNGX010000046.1:0-18715 GCA_045576675.1 Clostridia bacterium
AGGAGGTAGTTATGAATATAAATACTGAAACAATTACAACTATGACGGAAGCAAACCAGAATTTCTCAAAAGTGGCTAAGGTGGCGGAGAATAACGGTCAGGCAGTTATCTTCAAAAATAATAAACCCAAATTTTTGCTTATTGATGTTGAATCGGGCTTCTACTTTGATATTACCGATGATGAAAAAATAGATGTGGCGGCAAAAAGGATTATGCAAAGATTCAAGCCTGCTTTTGAGGAGCTGGCAAAATGATTAAACTTAGCAAAGAAAAGGTTTTGCTATTGCATCAATTAATAGCAGAAGAAACGGGCGGTAGTGTTGGTATAAGAAAGTCGGAGGCCAAGCGGGTCTTAGGAAGACAATGTCATAAATCAACTCCTTGGCTCACAGAACGACATGGCTACGATCCGACTTGCTTTTGAGGAGTTGGCGAAATGATTAAGTTGAGTAAAGAAAAGGTTTTGCTGTTGCATCAATTAATAGCAGAAGAAACGGGCGGTAGTGTTGGTATAAGAGATGTTGGATTATTAGAAAGCGCACTTAACAATGCATATGCTACATTTGGTGGAGAAGAACTTTATAAAACAAAGGAAGAAAAAGCAGCAAGTCTTGGGTTCTCATTGATATCTAATCATGCATTTGTTGATGGGAATAAAAGAATTGGCGTATATGTTATGCTGACATTTTTGGAAGCGGAGGGCATAAAAATGAATTGCACCAATGAAGATGTGGTTGACTTTGGTCTGTCCGTTGCATCAGGTGATATGAAATATAATGAAATTTTAGATTGGATAAATAAATTCAAAAAATAAATTTTTGGTACTAACTTGTTATGAACTGCCAGTAAGAAAGATTGGTATCTAGTTTATACAATCCTTATAGTAAGAGTGTAGAATATTGTTGAAAATAACATGTATAGGAGAAATAAAATGAAACTAAATTTAGAACAATTAAAGCAAATTACAACAGGTGCGGTAAGAATAAAAGAAGAAAACGGGTGGTTTTCTTTTAACAGGTTTACTGAAGAACAGGAAAACTTGTACCAGATTACAAATCAAGATTTTTACAATAAAACATTTTCAACATCTGGTATTAAATTCTCTTTTAAAACTGACAGCAAAAATTTGTTTATAAAATTTAGAACATCATATTCGTCTTCAAGAAAATATTTTTCTATTGATGTTTTTGCGAATGATTGCCTTATAGGTTATATTGATAATTTTTCTGATACAGAGTTGGCGCATAATTATACACAGCAGGAGTTTTTGTTAGGAGACTTTTCTAAAAATTTTGAACTTGGTGATGGGGAAAAAACAGTATGCGTTCATCTTCCTTGGTCTGTTAAAACGTTAATTGAGGAAATATCTATTGATGATAATGCTTTTATTGAAGGAATAAAACCAGAGAAAAAACTGATAGCATTTGGTGATTCAATAACGCATGGCTACGATGCGTTACATCCTTCTAATCGACATATTGCTAAATTGGCTGATATGCTCGGTGCCGAGGAATTTAATAAAGCAATAGGTGGAGAGTGTTTTTTTCCGGAACTTGCAGAATTGAAAGACCCGTTTGTGCCTGATTATATTACTGTAGCTTATGGTACAAATGACTGGAACTATATTGACAGAGAAACATTTAAAATTAAATGTAAAGCTTTTTATACAAATATATCAAAAAATTATCCGGATTCAAAAATATTTGCAATTACTCCAATTTGGAGAAAAGATATGACTGAATACAGAGAATACGGAGAGTTTGAAAATATTGAGCAAGATATAATAAATGCGGTAATGGATATTGAAAATGTTATAGTGATTTCAGGCTTTGATTTTGTTCCTGAATGTGAAAAATATTTTGCTGATTTAAGACTACATCCAAATGATGATGGTTTTGAATATTATGAAAAGAATTTATACAATAAAATCAAAAAATATATTTAGGGTTTTGTTCCTAATTTGATATGAACTATTGCATTGCATAGCAATGCGTCGATATGAATTCTGACGAATTCTCGATATGTCATAAATGACTCGATATATTGCAAGCAACTCGATATGTTGCTGACGCAACGAGAATTTATATCATATCGAGTTTTGAGTGAAACGAAAAACATATCGATTTTACGAAAGTAAAAATATCGAGCAAACGAAGTTTGCATATCGACAAAAGTTGGCTGCATCTAAACATTATGTGTCGCAATATGGATATGACGAATATTGGCGAAAGGAAGTGCGAATATGTATAATTTACATGATTATCTAGCAGATGAATTATGTAACAACAAATCATTAGGTGCTTTGACATATTTACTTGAAAAGGGAAGAGAATTTGAGTTTACCCACAAAGGAGTCATCTGTTTTATTTCTCGTTCAGAAACACAAAAAGAGGTTTCAATTTGGATTGATAAAAAAGAATATGCCTTTGATAATATCGAACAATTAGCAGAATCTAAGATTTTCGAGAAAAAAACTTTGTTGGAAATATGGGATGAAATAGAAATTGAAACATTATTTTAGAACATAAAACTTTACATCTAAACCTTATGGGTCGCAATATGGATATGTCGAATTTTGGCGAAAGGAGAAAAGATGATGAAAAAGCAAACAAGGATTATATTAGGCGTTGTGGTATTAATAATTGCCGTTATATTAGTAAAAAACCTTTTCTTTGATAAAAGTATAAAAGAACAAATATTTGAAATTGTTAATGATCATGTACAAACAATAATGGGCGATATAGAAGAACAAAATTTCGCAGATTCAATGGGTATTGGGAAAATAGAAGAGATTAGTATTTTAGAACACGGTATAGATTTTTATTGTGGCGGAAAGGGGATTGCACCATCTTCGCAAGATTATGGATTTTATTATACAGAAGATGATTTGCCTAAAGCAATCTGGTGTGGAACAAAATATTGTGATGAATCTTTGTTAGTTGAAGATGGTGATGGATATTCAACCGATTTTCAACACAATTACTATTATACAGAAAAAATAAGAGATAACTTATACTATTATGAAGCACATTTTTAAGTTGCATCTAAACCTTTTATATCGCAATCACTTAATAATCTTACTATCCGGATTATACAGTCTTAATGTAAAAAGAGGAATATTATGAAAGAAGCAGTACCAAATTATTATTATAAATTCAAGTGTATAGCAGAAAAATGTAAGCATAACTGTTGCATAGGTTGGGAAATAGATATTGACAGAGAAACCACAATGTTTTATAATTGTATTGATACTGAATTTGGAGACAGAATACGAAACAGCATTGAAGGTGACGTACCTCATTTTATATTTCAGGCAGATGAACGATGTCCTTTTCTTAACAAAAATGGACTCTGTGATATTTTCTGCGAATTAGGCGAAGACGCACTTTGTGAAATATGCACTGAACACCCTAGATTCAGAAATTTTTATACCGACTTTGTTGAAGTCGGGCTAGGTGTTTGTTGTGAAGAAGCAGCAAGGATTATTATTTCGGAAAAAGATAAGTTTAATATTTCTTTTCCTGATAATATAAAAATTTCAAAAGAGGAAAATGATTTTTTTAAAAAAAGAAAGCTGATTTTTTCTTGTTTGCAAAACAGAGAAAAAAGCATAGGTGAAAGATTTTTGTGTTTGGCAAAAATGTTTGGTTTTAGGTTTGATTATCAGCTTGACAACTTATGTGAGTTATATCTTTCGCTGGAACGTCTTGACGATAAATGGACAGATGCACTCACTAAGCTTAGTGATTTTTCGTTTGATGGTAACATTTTTTATGATAAGGATTTTCAAATTCCTTTTGAACAACTTTCAGTATATTTTATATTTCGTCATCTTGAAAAGGCAATAGCTGATGCTGATTATGCATCAAAGGTGAATTTTGCCCTTATGAGTTGTTATCTTTTAGGAGCGGTGTATGAAAATTATAGATTTTTTAACGGAGAAATCAGCATAGAAAAAATTGCTGACTTTGCAAGAATGTATTCTGCTGAGGTAGAGTATTCCGAAGAAAATTTAGGTATTCTTATGCGAATAAAGTGATTGTTATGAATTTGAAGAAACATTTTGTTGCGGTTATTCTTGCCATAATGGCGTTTCTGTTTTTATATTATGTATGGAAGTGTCCATTTAAGCTTGTTTTTGGCATTCCTTGTGCGGGATGCGGAATGACGAGAGCGTTGATGAGTGTTTTAAAACTTGAATTTGATAAAGCTTTTTCTTATCATCCGCTATGGCTTTTAGTACCGCCTGGAATATTATATTTATATTTTAAAAATTACTTTAGTTTAAGTCAGCGTAATGAAATTGCAGTTGTTTTACTTCTGGCAATTTTGTTCACTTTTGTATGGCTATACAGGCTTATGTTTTGTAATATAATTAATTTTTTGTAAGGAGTTGATTGATTATGGCAGCATCAAAATCTATACCTATAGGTCAAAATTTTGATATCAATGTTGTTGTTTCACAAATTTCACAAATTTATCAGACACGCGGATATGAAGTTTCTGTATACCCTGTTGGTGCAGGTGTTACAGTTGAATTTAGTAAAAACAATTCTGTTTTTTACAACATAATTGGTATGATGGAAGGTATAAAGATGAGCCTTGTTGTGGTTGATGGAATTCTTACTGTTAATTTTACAGAAGAAAAATGGGCTGATAAGATTATTGCATTTGTTATTGGCTTTGCTTGTTGTTGGATTACGTGGATTACAGGTGGTATTGGCATATATAATCAGATTCAGCTTTCTAATAATATTGCTAATGATGTTGCACTTTTTGCAGCAAAGTAACAGGAGGTTTTGCTATGTTATGTAATAAATGCAAAGCAGACATTGCTGACAATTCATTGTTTTGCCCACATTGCGGTGCATATACAACCGAACAGGGATTTCAACAGTTTGATACAGCTGCTACACAGTTTGGCAATATGTATCAGTTAAACAATAAAGCTGATGATGAGCCTGTTTCTGTTGGAATGTGGCTTGGAATATTTCTTATAAATTTAATTCCTTGCGTTGGTTGTCTTGTGTACATAATACTTATGTTTGTGTGGGCTTTTGGGAATAATACAAAAAAGTCGCTTAAAAACTTTGCAAGAGCACAGCTTATTATATTGTTAATTGCAGCTTGTATTCTTGTTTTGGTTTTGATATTTGTATCTCTGACAAACTGGAACTATTTTGTAAGACCTGATGTTTTTGACGGATACAGATACTATTATTTTGATTAATTATTTAAAAATTCTTTGATTGTGAGGTGAGATTTTATGGATTCAGGAAGTAGTAAGGGCCCTAAACCCGATAGGCGATGTATTTTTGATTTTCGTAAAATCTCATTTTTGCGTTTTCTATGTATGTAAGTTTATCTCGGTGTTTTTAGTCTTTACTTCCTGCACACACTATATTTCAGGAGGTAATAATTATGTTAGAAGAAATCCAGGAGTTATTGAATAATAAGAATTTTATCAAGTTAAGGTCGTTGTTTGCTGAAATTAATTGCGTTGATATAGCTGTAATTTTAGAAGAGCTTTCAAAAGAGCAAATGATTTTAGCTTTCAGACTTTTGCCAAAAGAAACTGCTGCTGAAACGTTTGTAGAGCTTGATTCTGCAACGCAGGAGCTTCTTATTGCTGCGTTTAACGACAAAGAGCTTAAAGAAATCATAAATGAGCTGTATGTTGATGATACTGTTGATATTATTGAGGAGATGCCTGCAAATGTTGTAAAGCGTATCCTGATTAATACTGACAGTGAAACCCGAAAAGCTATTAATGAAATTTTGAAGTACCCTGATGACAGTGCCGGAAGCATTATGACAACTGAGTATGTTGACTTAAAGCAACATATGACGGTTGCTGATGCTTTCGAGAGGATAAGAAAAACAGGTGTTGATAAGGAAACGATTTATACCTGTTATGTTACTGATTATAACAGAAAGCTTTTAGGTCTTGTTACTGTTAAGGATTTGTTACTTGCTGCGTACACCGATATAATCGGTGATATAATGGAAAAAAACATTATTTATGCTGAAACAATTGAGGATAAAGAAATTGTTGCTCATAAGTTTGATAAATACGATTTTCTTGCAATTCCTGTTGTTGATAAAGAACAAAGACTGGTTGGTATTGTAACAATTGACGATGCTGTCGATGTCATTCAGGAAGAAAATACTGAGGATATTGAAAAGATGGCGGCTATCACTCCGTCAGATAAGCCATATCTTAGAACGGGCGTTTTTGAAATGTTCAAGCAACGTATTCCGTGGCTTTTGATACTTATGATTTCTGCTACTTTTACAAGTACGATAATTGTGTCATTTGAAAACGCTTTATCAAAGGTTGCGGTTTTAAATGCGTTTATACCAATGTTTATGGGTACCGGTGGTAACGCAGGCGGACAGTCTTCTGTAACAATTATCAGAAGCCTGGCACTAAACGATATTCAGTTTAAGGATTTGCCACGTGTCTTACTTAAAGAATTCGCAGTATCACTTATTTGCGGCATAACAATTGCGTTTGTTGGCTTTGCTAAAACACTTACAATTGATGCTTTGTATAACCCGGGTATTACTATAACGGTGGCTATGATTGTTGCGTTGACTCTAGCTCTCACTGTTGTGCTTGCAAAAGTTGTAGGCTGTGCGTTGCCTATGCTTGCAAAGAAGGTTGGTTTTGACCCTGCTGTTATGGCAAGTCCGTTTATTACTACAATTGTTGACGCACTTTCACTTGTTGTTTATTTTAATATTGCATCAATCTTTTTAGGTTTATAATAAAGTTGGTATGGACTTTCATAAAACAAAATGAAGCAGTTTAAGCTGCTTCATTTTGTTTTATGAATTCATTTAAAATTTTTGCTGCATTTTCCTGATGAAGTTTCATTATCGGTATGTCTTTTTCTTTAACAGATTGCGTCAAAACTCTTATGCACATATGTAGTGGTTCTGCAATTTCATAGCCAACAAGCTCATTAAACAGCTTGTTGTTTTGTATTTCCACAGAATATGTATCTTTCGGCAAGTCAGCAACCTCAGACAAATCAAGAAGAATTTCGTTTTCTTTAAATCTTTGATAATAGTTTTCGTCCAGAATATACAGATAACTTTCACCAACTGCAAGTTCAAGCATAATAGCCTGTTGGATTGCCATTGCCATCTGTGGGTCGCCACCATTTTCAGGGTCAGTAACATTATGCTGCACAAATGCCAGTGCCTGACCATCTTGACCGTCAGCATCAGTAATCATTGGTGTAAAGTATTCTTTAATATTATTTGCCGCTTCATCAGTAATAAAGGAAGAGGAAATGCAATTGATTGACAAATCAGGATCAATTCTTAACATACAATCTCTTACTGTAAACACCAGGACAAGTATCACCGCAAAGCTTACCAAAACGTGAACTCTGTAATAATACCAAAAATTTTTTAACCATACCTTGTCTTTTTTATCAGACCAAAAGCTTTTATCTGCCATAAATCTCCACACTTTTCTTTTGTTTTTAATAATTATACTTTATTTTCTGTTTTAAGTCAATGAACTATTTGTAAATTATATTAAATGAAGGTAACCTGCCGCAATGCCTATAACAGCGGATGATAAAATATATACTATTGGGTGCTTTTTCCATTTGTTAATTGCATAATATAATGCTATTGCAAGAATTATTCCAAACCAGTTTATTGCCTTTAATGGTTGTGTAATAACAGTCAAGTCTATTAAGGTTGAAAGAACAACTGAAAAACCTGCTGCGGCAATCATTGCTGTTGATGCTGGGCGTATTCCATAGAACACCTTTTTTACAATCAAGCTTTCTTTAAAAGCATCAAGAACCTTTGCAACTAAAAGTATGATTAAAACGGATGGAGTAATAAGTCCAAGAGTTGCAATGATTCCACCAAATACTCCATAAGTATGAAATCCTGCATAGGTTGCTGAATTAACACCAATAGGTCCGGGAGTTGATTCTGATATTGCTATCATATCAATTAACTGGCTGTTTGTAAACCAACCTGTTTTTTGGGCAATATCCTGTAAAAAAGGAAATGTTGCCATGCCTCCGCCAATTGCAAATAAACCGGTTTTAAAAAACTCAAAATATAACTTTAATAATACATTCATTATTTTGAAGCCTCCTTATCACCATAAAGGAAAATCCCTGCAACTGCAGATATTACAACATATATTATAGGTGATATTGAAAAAATATTAGGTATGAAATACTCTGCAACAATGAGACTAGCAGAAATTATGAATATTATAAGGAATATTGCTTTTGTATTGTTGTCAATAACAGATTTTTTCCATAGCTTTTTAACAGCATCAAAAATCAATACGCATACGCAAACGCGAATTCCTGAAAAAGCATACTTAACAACCTTGTATTCAGTAAAATTCATTAAAAAAGCTGCAATGAGAGTAATAATTACAACTGATGGGAACACAACTCCAAGGGTTGCAAATATTGCACCGGCAATGCCCGCTTCGTTGTAACCTATAAAAGTTGCAGTGTTTACTGCGATTACACCAGGCGTACATTGTCCGATTGCGTAATAATCTGCAAGCTGTTGTTCGGTTGCCCATTTTCTTTTTTCTACAACTTCCTTTTGAAGCATTGGAAGCATTGCATACCCTCCGCCGAACGTAAATGCACCAATTCGTGCAAAAGTTAAGAATAAATCAATCAGTTTTTTCATAAAAAAATGTCCTTTCAAGCAAATTATACCAATATATTAATACAACAAACTTGAAAAAAATCCTTTTATTACAAGTTTTATTGTGAAAATAAACAAGAAATATTGTTCTGCACATTGCTATTATGTGAAAAACTGTTAAAATTACACAAATTTCACTTTAGTACTTTACTTTGCTAAATTATTGTGTTATTATAATAACATAAAATTTTAGTTGGGAGAGAAATTAAATGAAAAAATTATTATGTTTATTACTTGCATTGGTTATGTGCTTAAGCTTTGCTGCTTGCGGTGAGAAGGCTGCTGTAAAAGACGATGCTGCACAGACGGATTGGGAGTACATACAGGAAAAAGGTGTTATGACAGTTGGTGTTACAATGTATCCTCCGATGAACTACCTTGATGACAACAACGAGTGGACTGGCTTTGATACGGAGTTTGCTCAGGCTGTTGGTAAAAAGCTTGGTGTTGACGTTGAGTTTGTTGAAATCAGCTGGGAAGCAAAAGAAACAGAGCTTTCATCAAAGAATATCGACGTTTTGTGGAACGGTATGTGCATCACAGAAGACAGAAAAGAAATGTGGGAAGTTACAAAACCCTATATGTACAACACACAGGCTATGGTTATGAAAGCTGACAAGGCTGATGAAATCTTAGCAAATGTTGCAGGTAAGAAGGTTGTTGCTGAAGCCGGTTCAACAGGTGAAGGTAAAATTGATGGTTCTATCGATGACACAACAGATACAACAGTAGAAGTAATGGCAAAGGATTATTTTGCTGATTGTGAGTACACAGGTGTTTCTTCAATGGCAACTGCTCTTACAGATGTTCAGCAGGGGGTTGCTGATATCGCTGTTGTTGACTACGTAATTGCTAAAGGTATGGTAGAGGGTGAAGGTTCAACTTTAACAGACCTTGTTATTAATATCGATAATAAATTTGGTGACCAGTATTTTGGTATCGCATTCAGAAAGGGCAGCGATGCTTGTGCAAAGGTTAACGATGCAATTGCTGAATTGAGAGAAAGTGGCGAATTAGACAAAATCGGTGACAAATATGGTTTGACAGACAGTCTTAAGGCTGCTGCAAACGCTCAGTAATATAACAGAGAGAGTTTATATGAGGTTTCTGTTGAAATATACGGGAACCTCTGTTTTCTGTAAATGGGGGTAGGGTTAATGACTCAGTGTTATTTTGCAGATTATACAATCGGAACCGACGCATATAGCAATATTGCGCCTGTCTGTTTGCGACTTGGAAAACGTGCATTAATTGTTGGTGGTGAAACTGCGTTATCCGTTTCTATAAACAAGCTTAAAGCGGCAATGTCAGATTTTGATATTATAGATATTGTGGTTTATGGTAAAGAGTGCTATAGAAAGAAAGTAGAAGAGCTTTATGATAACTATAAAGAAAGTGATATCAGCTTTGTTGTCGGCGTAGGAGGAGGTAAGGCCCTTGATACTTCAAAATGCCTTGCAGATATGCTTGGTGTAAGCGTTGTGACTGTTCCTACTATTGCTTCAACCTGTGCGGCGTCTTCTGCACTTGCTGTTATGTACACTGAAAATCACGTTTATGACGGATTCTGGTATTTAAAATCACCTGCATACCATTGCTTTATTGACACAACAATAATCAGTGAAGCGCCTGATAAATATTTCCGTGCCGGAATAGGGGATACTCTTGCAAAATACTATGAAGTTGAATTCTCTGCCCGAGGTAAACAAACAACATATAAAGATGAAATGGCAATATCAATAAGCAGAATGTGTAACATACCGCTTTTAAGTGCTGCACTTGAAGCTTATGATGATTGCAAAAATAACAGAGTGTCAGAAAAGTTTGAACAGGCAGTTCTTGTAATATTGATAAGCACAGGTATGGTCAGTATGCTTGTTAATCCTGAATTTAACGGTGCACTAGCACACGCTTTCTTTTATGGTCTTACAGAGCTTGATGGCTTTGAAGAAAGGTTTTTACATGGCGATGTAATTGGCTACTGCACAACTGTTCAGCTTATTCTGGATAATAATTTACAAGAAGCTAAAAGAATTGGTGCTTTAATTTCCGGGCTTGGGGTTGAAACTACACTTTCAGCCCGTGGAATCGAAGTAAGCCGTAATAATCTTGATAAGGTTATGGATGCAACTCTTAAAGACCCTGATATGAAGGTTATACCTTATGAAATTACAAAAGATATGATATATGATGCTATAGTAAAAGCAGAAGAAATTTTTGGAGGAGTTAAGATATGAATGCATGGCAACAGTTGCTTGAGGGATTTGGTACAAACTGCATTTTATTTGTTATAACACTAGTGCTATCATTACCTCTCGGACTTTTAATTACATTGTGTACAATGTCTAAGTTTAAGCCGTTAAAATGGCTAATGAAGACTTTTGTCTGGATAATAAGAGGTACACCACTAATGCTGCAGCTTTTTGTTGTTTTATATGCACCTGGTATTCTTTTCGATTATCCTATTTCTTCAAGAATGACTGCGGCACTGATTGCATTTGTTATTAATTATGCTGCTTATTTCTCAGAGATTTTCCGTGGTGGTATAGAAAGTATTCCGGTTGGTCAGTATGAGGCAGGGCAGGTTTTGGGACTTACGAAGGTTCAGGTATTCTTTAAAATTGTAATGTTTCAGGTTATAAAGCGTATTACACCACCGGTTGGTAATGAGGTTATTACGCTTGTTAAGGATACTGCACTTGCTCGTGTTATCGGTGTTACTGAAATTCTTCAGAATGCACAACGTTTCTCAGCAAAAGGTATAATATGGCCGTTGTTTGCATCGGGCTTGTACTTCCTGGCGTTTACAGGTGTGCTTTCATTGTTGCTTTCATATATTGAAAAGAAGCTTGATTATTATAAGGGGTGAGAATATGAGTATACTTGAAGTTAAGAATATGCAGAAAAGCTTCGGTGAAACCGAGGTATTGAAGGATGTAAGCTTTTCAATGAAGCAAGGCGAGGTAATCTCTATTCTTGGTTCCTCAGGTAGCGGTAAAACAACTTTGCTACGTTGTATTAATTTCCTCGAAAAAGCTGATAGTGGCGAGATTGTCGTTGATGGAGAGGTGATTTTTGATGCAAAAGACAAAGTAAAGAAAAATGCATCACAAATACGTGAAGCGCAGCTGAATTTTGGACTTGTGTTTCAGCAGTTTAACTTGTTTCCGCAGTACAGTGCAATAGAGAATGTAATGCTGGCACCAAAGCTTCTTGCGAAGGATAGACCTGATTATAAAACTAACAGAAAAGAAATTCTTGCACAAATAAGAAATGATGCAATAACAGTACTTGAAAGTGTGGGGCTTGGTGATAAAATAAATAATTATCCCTGCGAGCTTTCGGGAGGTCAGCAGCAAAGAGTTTCAATTGCAAGAGCACTTGTTTTAAAACCTAAAATTTTGTTTTTTGATGAACCTACATCAGCTCTAGACCCTGAGCTGACCGGTGAAATTCTAAAGGTTATAAGAAAGCTTGCAGACCAGAAAGTTACAATGGTAATTGTAACTCACGAAATGAATTTTGCCCGTGATGTTTCAGACAGGATAATATTTATGGATAAGGGTGTTATAGCAGAAGAAGGAACACCTGAAGAAGTGTTTGATAACACAAAGAGCGAAAGATTAAAAGAATTTTTAGGTAGTGTAAGAATGTAGTAAAAAACCCCTGTAATATTTAGGTTTACAGGGGTTTTTAATGTGATGACTTTCTTTTAAGTTCTAATCACCTTTTGCATAGCATACTATTTAACAGTAGTATGTATTGGGGGCGGTTAATTGAAACACCATATAGAAGAAAGAACGGTTAAGCTTGCCGAATACATTATAGACAAAAAATCAACAGTACGGAGTGCGGCAAAGTATTTTGGGATTTCAAAATCAACTGTACATAAAGATATAACAGAACGTTTGTCAGCATTTAATCCAATGCTAGCTGCACAGGTAAGAGAGGTACTGGATGAAAACAAGGCAGAACGACACATAAGAGGCGGATTAGCAACTAAACATAAGTATTTAAACATAATGAAAAGAAAATAATTTTAATAACTTGTTAATTAATTTATATAAATTGATTGACAAGTTATTTTATTTGTGCTATATTTAAAATATACTAAAGAATGGAGAGAATTATATGAAAAAGTCGATATATAGTTTAGTTTTAATGGACAGAGTGGTTGCGGAAATAGATAAGCTGGCATATAAATCAAATACCAACAGGTCAAGCCTTATTAACAGTATTCTGGCAGAATACTTATCAATGGTTACTCCGCAGGATATTAACAACAATATTTATGATAGGATTTATAAGGTTATAGGTTCTAAAGAAGAGTTTGTTATACAACCTTACAACGGACAGGCATCACTAATAGTAAAAAGTGCTTTGAATTATAAATATAATCCTGTAGTAAAATATTCTGTTGAGCTTTATGGTGGGCTAAATAATGAGCTTGGATGCATAAAAGCAAATGTACGTACACAAAATCTTGCACTTATAGCTGCTATGAACGATTTTTACAAAATATTTGCAAATGTTGAGAATAGCTATATAGACTTTGGTGATAAGCAGATGCATTATTTTGAAAACGGAAAGTTTAAAAGAAAGTTTGTTGTTCCAAATGGTAGCAATATTAAAGGTGAAGCAATCGGTGAGGCAATATCTTTATATCTTGAAGTTCTTGACAACAGCTTAAAAACCTTTTTCAATTATGCATATAATTACAAAGTAGCTGCTGAACATATAGAGGAGTTATATGCAAAATATTTGAAAAAGCAGAGAATAATAATCTAAGAGTATGATTCATAAGGAGGGCTAAATATGAATGTACAAAAACTAACACAAAAATCATTGGAGGCTTTGCAGAACGCGCGTTATATTGCGCAGGAGTATGGTAATAGTACAATTGAAGAAGTTCACGTTTTACATTCTCTTTTAAATGATGATAACGGACTTATATATCAGCTTTTTAAAAAAGCTGATATAGATATAAGCACTATTACTGATGAACTTAATACTGAAATTGCAAAACTTCCAAAGCTTGGAAATACAAATTCTGAACAAAATTTATATGTTTCTGCTGAACTTGACAGAGCGTTGGTTGAAGCAGAAAGAATCGCACAATCTATGAAAGATGAATATGTTTCTGTTGAGCATATAATTCTGTCGTTTATTGAACAGAAGAATGGTACAGCTTGTAAGATTTTAAACAAATATGGCATTAATAAAAATTCGTTTTTAAAAGCGTTGCAGGCTGTTCGTGGTAATTCTAGAGTAACGTCTGACAATCCTGAGGATACTTATAATGTACTTGAAAAGTATGGTACTGATTTAGTTGCACTTGCTCGTGAAGAGAAGCTTAATCCGGTAATTGGCAGAGACGATGAAATACGTAACGTCATTAGAATTTTGTCTCGTAAAACCAAAAACAATCCCGTTCTTATAGGCGAACCGGGTGTTGGTAAGACCGCTATTGCGGAAGGTCTTGCATTAAGAATAGTTCGCGGAGATGTTCCAAACGGACTTAAAGATAAAACGATATTTTCACTTGATATGGGTGCATTAATTGCAGGAGCAAAATTCCGTGGTGAATTTGAAGAAAGACTTAAAGCAGTTCTTCAGGAGGTTAAGAAAAGCGACGGACAGATTTTATTATTCATAGACGAAATTCACACAATTGTCGGAGCGGGTAAAACAGACGGTGCCATGGATGCCGGTAACTTACTAAAGCCTATGCTTGCACGTGGTGATTTGCACTGTATTGGTGCAACGACACTTGATGAGTACAGAAAATATATTGAAAAGGATTCCGCATTGGAACGCCGTTTTCAGCCTGTTATGGTAGATGAGCCGACTGTTGAGGATACAATTGCAATTTTGCGTGGTATAAAAGAAAAATACGAAGTGTATCACGGCGTAAAAATTCAAGATGCTGCTATTATTTCTGCTGCAACCCTTGCTGACAGATATATTACAAACAGATTTTTACCTGATAAGGCTATTGACCTTGTTGACGAGGCTTGTGCTGTTATCCGCACAGAAATGGAGTCTATGCCACTTGAATTAGACGAAATCTCGAGAAAGATTATGCAGCTTGAGATTGAAGAAGCTGCACTAAAAAAAGAAAAAGATAAGCTTTCAGCCGAACGTTATAACATAGTAAAGCAGGAACTTGCCGATAACCGTGAAGTATTTAAAGAAATGAAAGCAAAATGGGATAATGAAAAGAATGCTATAGGTGACGTGCAAAGACTTCGCGAGGAAATTGACAAAACAACTGCAGCTATTGCACAGGCTGAGAGAAACTATGACCTTAATAAAGCCGCAGAGTTAAAGTATGGTAAGCTACCTGAGCTTAAAAAACAGCTTGAAGAAAAGGAAGATATAGCTAAGAATACTGATAATTCTATCCTACGTGACAAGGTAACAGAAGAGGAAATAGCAAAAATTATTTGCAGGTGGACAGGTATACCTGTATCTAAACTGATGGAAGGTGAAAGACAAAAGCTTTTACACCTTGATGAAATTTTGCACAGTCGTGTTATTGGGCAAAACGAGGCTGTCGAAAAGGTCAGCGATGCAATTATCCGCTCACGTGCAGGAGTTTGTGACCCTAACAGACCAATTGGTTCTTTTATGTTCATTGGTCCTACCGGTGTCGGTAAAACAGAGCTTGCTAAAGCACTTGCAAATGCCTTGTTTGATGATGAGCAAAACATTGTAAGGATAGATATGACAGAGTATATGGAAAAATTTTCAGTATCACGTCTTATTGGTGCACCTCCCGGATATGTTGGATACGAAGAGGGTGGGCAGCTTACTGAGGCTGTGCGTCGTAAGCCATATTCTGTTGTTTTGTTTGATGAGATAGAAAAAGCACATCCTGAGGTTTTCAATATTTTACTTCAGATTCTTGATGACGGAAGATGTACGGATTCACAGGGAAGAACAGTTGATTTCAAAAACACAATAATAATTATGACTTCAAATATAGGTTCAAACTATATTCTTGATGGCATTACTGAAGATGGTGAAATTTCGGAAAATTGCCGTGAAGCAGTAAACGATTTGCTGAAATCACACTTCAGACCTGAATTTTTGAACAGACTTGATGAAATTGTGTTCTATAAGCCGTTAACACGAAAAGAAATTACAGGCATAATTGATTTGTTTATAAGTAAGTTGTCTGGAAGACTTAAGGAACAGCATATTAATTTAAGTGTTACTGATTCTGCCAAAAAGTTTATTGTTGAAAAAGGTTATGACCCGATTTATGGTGCAAGACCGCTTAAGCGTTTTATTCAAAAAGAGGTTGAAACGAAAGTATCAAGGATTATCATTGGTGATGAAATTGGTTTTGATGACACCATTTATGTTGATTGCAAAAATGATGCTATCGTTTGCAGAAAGGGATGATATAATGAAAAAAGCGTTGGTTGTTGTTGATATGCAAAATGATTTTGTTGATGGTGTTCTTGGGACTGCTGAAGCTGTTGCGATTATTCCTGCAATTAAAGAAAAGATTGCTGTTTCACGTAATAATAACTGTGATATTGTTTTCACACGTGACACACATTGTGATAATTATCTTGAAACTCAGGAAGGTCGCAAACTGCCGGTAAAGCACTGTATAAAGGATACACAAGGATGGCAGATTTGTCCAGAGCTGCGTAACGTAATGTCAGAAAGTGACATTGTTGTTGATAAACCTGTTTTTGGAAGCGTTAAGCTTGGTGAGTTACTTTCCGGTTATGATGAGGTTGAATTATGTGGAGTATGCACAGACATATGTGTTATAGCAAATGCGGCCGTAATAAGAGCTTTTTCTCCTGAAACTGAAATTAGTGTTGATTCTGCTTGTGTTGCAGGTGTAACAAAACACAGTAATAATGTTGCACTAGAAGCAATGCGAGCTTTACAGATTAGTATTAAATGATTCATTTTACAAAAAGAATATTGGTTATATCAAACTATGGTAAAATTCTATCCCGATATTGAGCGAGGAACATCAGCAACTAATACCAACAGAAAGCATATACCGAGCAACATATTTAAGTCTGCTGCAAAGCTTGAAAAATTGCGGTCAGAGATTAGAAAGTGTCGAAAAATACAAACCTTACAAATGCTTATATGAACTCTCAAAAGGCAATCAAAATTATTGATACTTGGGTTTCTACAGATGCTTGTTCATTGAAATATCTTATAAATATGAGTTGGTACGTGACAAGCTAAAAAAGAAGATTCTTGAACTAAATCAGCAGCTTGCTTAAATAAGCGTAGCTCGTGATGGCAAAGAACATTTTCTGTTTTGTGTCAGGAGCTTTGCAGAAATAAATGAAGTTATGCCTATGATTCTTCAGGAATTGATTGATAAATCGAAGTATATGCAGTAGAAGGCACAGATAAACCGCACCCAATCAGTAGTAATACACTACATGTTCATTGGTGAGCTAGATATGCCGGAGAATTTTGACAAGATAAATGTCAACACAAGAAAAGGTGTTGAAGTTGAATACTTAAGAACAACCAAAACGGCATAAAAACAAAAATCGAGTGTTCATAACGTGTATGAAGTTATGAACACTCGATTTGGTGCGGATTAAGACGAGACGTAACAAAAACAATCCTGTGAATTGTTTTTTGTAGTCGAGAGTCCATTCCAAAGAACACGAGTTTGAAGCAAAGTGTGATTTGTGAAAGTAATAATAAAAAAAGTACTTACAAGGTAAATTTTTGTAAGTACTAATGTTGGTGCGGGTGTTCTTATAGGATTTCCGCAAAAACACAGTAAAATCAGGGGTTACAGACGGTCAAATATTACACTTATCTCATTTCAAAGAGATCATATTGTTAAAATATGTAAGTCAGTTGCTGTTTGTTACACTATCTATGTTTTTGTTCCGTTTTGTTTTAATATTTACGGTTTTACCGTTACTGGAAACAATTATATCACCTTGTATATCCGTTCTGTAAACTTTAACGTCAGCATCTCTAAGACGGCTAAGAACTTCTTCAGTTGGGTGTCCATAGCCGTTTTTGCCAACAGATATAATTGCATATTCGGGCATTATTTCTCGAAGAAACGGATATGTTGTTGATTCTTTAGAACCGTGATGACCAACCTTTAATACAGTAGCAGACAAATCATAATTTTGTTCTAAGACGGATTGTTCTTCCTCGCGAGCTGCATCACCTGTAAAAAGAAAAGAGGTTTCACCATACGTTATCTTCAAAATAATAGAGGTGTTATTAGTATCACTTACATCTTCGTGAACTGGCCCTAAGAATAGGACTGTACTGCTACCGAATATAAACTGATCTCCGGATGACGGATTTTCGATTGTCAGACCTTGAGCTGCAACTTTGTTTTTAAAACTATGATAGGCTTCAATATTGCTTTCAGTTTTTGGTGCATATACTTTTCCAACAGATACAACAGATAATGCACCTGGCAGACCGCCTACATGGTCATTGTGTGCATGAGTACATACAATATAGTTCAAGTGTCCGATGTTGTGCTTTTTTAAATATGCTGCAATTAGATTGCTGTCGCCGGGATTTCCACCATCAATAAGCATTGATTCGTTATCACTTAATATTAAAGCCGCATCCGCTTGTCCTACATCAATAAAATGAACTTCAAATGTTGAATCTGGACCGAGAGTGATTGGAGTTATATCTGTTTTTGGTTTATCTGTTACGTTGCTTGTGATGGTTGTTATATCAACTTGCGGTGTTGTTTCGTTGTTGATGCATCCGGTAATTGAAAATAGTGTTGATAAAATTAGAATAATTGATAATAATTTTGTTCGTTTCATTTTTGCCTCCTGATTTACTTATAGATATAAAATACTAACTCGATTTATTCTTGCTTGTTAAAATTAGTTGTTCCTAAATTTACTGTGCAATTACTAAATATATTATACACCTGCTTTATAAACAAAGCAATTACTTTATTTAAAATGCAGTAATTGAGGGTTGAAAAGGTTATAATATCTATAGGTAGGTGATT
>JAZNGX010000047.1:0-3544 GCA_045576675.1 Clostridia bacterium
GATCCGACTTAATAGTGTGACCAAAAACACAAATATATAATTTCGACGTATGTCCATATTTTTCAATAAATTCCGCATATTTGGTATTGTAACCAAAAATGTAAAATGTGCGACCTTTTTTATAAATGAATTTGACGTTTCATATTATATAATATTACCGAAGTACATATAAAGAAGGGGATTACTTATGAGATTGATATTATGTGAAAATTACGAAGAAATGTCTTTGCAGGGTGCAAAAATCTTTGCAAGTCAGATTATATTAAAGCCCGACAGTATTCTTGGTCTTGCAACAGGGTCAACACCGGTTGGCTTGTATCAGAATCTTATCAAAATGAATAAGTCAGGGGATATAGATTTTAAAGACGTAACTACATTTAATCTTGATGAGTATTATCCGATAAGCCCCGAAAACTCACAAAGCTACAGATATTTTATGAATGAGCAGCTTTTTAATCATATTAATATTGATATTAATAAAACATTTGTACCTTTTGGTATGGCAGAGAATCCTGTTGAAGAATGTATTGCATATGACGAAAAAATCAAAGCATGCGGCGGTGTGGATTTGCAGCTTCTGGGAATTGGCCAGAACGGTCACATTGGTTTTAATGAGCCGGATGAAAATCTTGTTGCCGGAACTCATATCACAGGTCTGACAGAAAGCACGATTAATGCAAATTCACGTTTTTTTGATGATATAAGCGAAGTGCCGACTAAAGCACTTACAATGGGTATGACAACAATACTTAAGGCGAAAAAGATTGTGCTTCTTGCTAGCGGAAAGAGCAAGGCGGCTGTAGTAAAAGAGCTTCTTAACGACAATATTAACACCAATGTTCCTGCAACACTTTTGAAGGTTCATCCTGATGTTATTCTTATCTGCGACAAGGAAGCATACGGTGAATAAATCTAATAATAAAATGCAAGGACTGTCTCGCAAATATGTGAGACAGTCTTTACGTTTAATGGCACAATAAATTATGACAAAAATTAAAAACAAAACATTTTCAAATCGTAAAGGTTGACTTGTAATTTTATTTGTGATAAGATAATATAGATGTTATTTAAAACTATGGGAAATAACTACTTTCAAAATTAAAGGAGTTACATATCATGAAAAACTTGAATCTTAGAAAGATTTTTTTATTTCTTTTTGATATCCTTATGGTGGTTTTTTCTTACGGTCTTGTTTATGCTATGCTAAGAATCAGCGTGGTCTTTGATGTGGGAACAACAAAAGAAGAATTAATCAGCTTTAGCTCTGTTGTGGTCTGTATTACAATTGCAAGATGTATGTTCAGAACATATGGAAGCATATGGAGATATGCCGGAAGTATGGAATATTTATTTCTTGTTGTGGCTGATTTTGTAGGATTTCTTTTAAGCGTAACTGTATCGTATTTTATATTCAAAGATGTTTCACACAGCTTTTTTGTGCTTAATGTAAGCACGGTGTCGCTTATTACAATATTGGCATCGCGTTTTATGTATCGTCAATTAAAAATTCATATGAATTATAAAGAAAAGAATAATGGTGCTAATGCCAAATATGTTGCGATAATCGGCGCAGGTGCTGCAGGCGTTGCATTACTTAATGAAATTAAGCAGGATAAAAACCATAATATCATTCCGTATTGCTTTATAGACACTGACCGTTCAAAGGCTGGTTCATATTTAAACGGAATAAAAATTATTCATTCAGATGATGGTGATATTGTAAAAATACTTAAAAACACCCCTGTTACGGATATTATTATAGCTATACCTTCATTAAGTCAGGAAAGAAAAAATGAAATAATTAAAAGCTGTGCAAAGACCGGTTGCAAGGTTAAAATTTACGAATATGTTTATGATAGAATTGAAGGCGTAACAAAATCTCCCAAGCTTGGAATAAGAGATGTGAAGATAGAAGATTTGCTGTCACGAGGGGTAATTACTTTCGACTGCAAAAATGTAAGGGTTCAGATAGAAAACAATGTTATACTTGTAACAGGTGGCGGTGGTTCAATTGGCTCAGAGCTTTGCAGGCAGATTGCAGGTATGAATCCCAAAAAGCTTATAATTCTTGATATATATGAAAATAATGCCTACTCTATTGAGCAGGAGCTTAAAAGAAAGTATGGCAGCAAGCTTGATGTGGTTGTTGAAATAGCTTCGGTACGTGACTATGATAAGCTGTTGCAGATATTTAATCTTTATAAGCCGCAGTTTGTGTTCCATGCCGCTGCACACAAGCATGTGCCGTTAATGGAGCATAATGTTGATGAGGCCGTTAAAAACAATATTTTTGGTACTCATAATGTTATTGAAGTGTGCGAACAAACCGGTGTTGCAAAAATGCTGCTTATTTCTACAGATAAAGCTGTTAACCCGACGAATGTTATGGGAGCAACTAAGCGTTTCTGCGAAATGATGATTCAAAGCAAAAAGGACAGCACAACTGAATATGTGGCAGTAAGATTTGGTAATGTTTTGGGTTCAAATGGAAGTGTTATTCCAATATTCCGTGAGCAGATTGAGAATGGTGGGCCAGTGACAATTACCGATAAACGTATAACAAGATATTTTATGACAATTCCCGAAGCTGTAAGCCTTGTTTTGCAGGCTTTTGCAATGGCAATAAAATCAGAAATATTTGTTCTTGATATGGGTAGTCCCGTTAAAATTCTTGATTTGGCTGAAAATATGATTCGTTTAAGCGGATTAAAGCCGTATGAGGATATTGATATTGTGGAAATAGGTCTTCGTCCCGGAGAAAAGATGTACGAAGAACTGTTGATACGTACCGAGGAAATGGACAAGACATTAAATGATAAGATTTTTATTGAACGTGACAGCGTGTATTCAGGCGAGATAATAAACGGTTATCTCAGTGAACTTGGTGATGCATTGCAAACCGCTGATAATTCTGTTATAAAAGAATGTTTGCATAAGATTATTCCGTCTTTTGTATCACCCGAAGCGTAATTTGCTATTAGCAATTTTTATTAAAACCAAGGGTCAATGCGATATAATGATAATATTGCATTGGCTCTTTTTGTTGTGTAAATAAAAATCCTTTATAGGAAAAATAAAACGAATTTTTGATATATAAAACTCTTGATATTTTTCCGATAGCGTGTTATACCATATACAGATAGTGACAAGGAGATAGTTATTATGAAGTATTTATCGGTTGCAGAAATAGCCAAAAAATGGAATTTAACAGACCGAAGTGTGAGAAAATATTGTCAGGACGGCAACGGTTGTGTTGGAAGATTGATTATGTTCAAGGAATGCCTCAAGCATAACATTACTCCCTTTATCATTGACGAGCAGCATAAAATGTTTTATTACAGAGGCTTAAAAGAATGGAACAACAAAAAAGGGTTCCTGCGTGATACAGTTCTTTCCTGCCAAGACAAGTTTTATGAAATACCTAAATATTTTAGACTTGATAATGTTATGGATCTGTGATATAATGTTCTAAATTGCTTTTTTCAATATATTTTGGTGTAGAAATGGTGTATCAACATCATAAACATACTGATAAATCAAGGAG
>JAZNGX010000048.1:0-8549 GCA_045576675.1 Clostridia bacterium
GTGCTACCTGTTCTTAATTTTAAAACCTGGCACAGAGAGAATAACGGCGTTCCGTTAAAGCTTAAAGATGATGAGATTATCATTATTGAGGGACTTCACGCACTTAACGAGAAAATAACGTGTAATATACCTGCAGAGAAAAAGTATAAAATCTATTGCTCGGCACTTACTGCACTTAAAAATGACGACGGAACACGTATAAAGTCACGTACCACCCGTCTTGTTCGCCGCATAATAAGAGACAGTAATTTCAGAAACACAAGCTACAAACGAACTCTTGAACTGTGGCCTGATGTTGAAAAGGGTGCTGAAAAGTATATTTTCCCGTACACCGATACTGCAGATATTATATTTAATTCGTCGCTTTTGTATGAATTTGCAGTGTATAAAAAGTATCTTGTGTCTATGTTTTCAGGCAGTGACAATACCAATTTGGAAAAAGAGCTTTTAAAGCTTGTTGAAGGCTTTCGTGAAATTTCTGCAGAAATGACACCTTGTTCATCTCTTATTCGTGAATTTGTGGGCGGAAGCACGTTGGATATATAATAATTTATAGCCGTAACTGATTTTATATAATCGGTTGCGGTTTTTTCATAAAATATATTGAAAAAATTCAAAAAAAGTTTTATAATGTCAGTAAAGTCCGTTTTATAGGACATCCTTCCTGTTATAATGAAATTGAAAGGAAGGGATACATATGAAAAACTTAAAACTATTATTTAATTTCATTATTGCTGCAGGCGCAATATTATTATTGGGAACAGCAGGACTTTCAGACAACTCATATGTTGAGTTTGAGGTTATAACGGAAAGGGCTGTAGTAGCCTTTGGATTAATATTACTCGGTGTATGGGGAAAGTATGTTATAAATCAGTATGTTGCGAAAATGAAAAAAAGATATCGCTCTAACCTGAATGCAGCTATAAGGATGATGAAAGCGTAGGTTTTTAACGTGGCAAAGTCGCCGATGCAGAAGACAAAAATTCTTCACATTTTAAAAATTCTTACAGAGGAGTCAAATGAAAATAACCGTTTTACTTCACCGATGCTTATCAACAGGCTTTCAAAGCTTGGCATAAAGGCAGAGCGAAAAAGCATTTACAGTGATATAGAAACGCTTATGCAGTTTGGTATAGATATTATTAATGAAAACGGGTATTACATAGGCTCGCGTGATTTTGAGCTTGCGGAGCTTAAAATTATTATTGACCGCATAAATTCGTCACAATTTATAACAGAGAAAAAAACACGTTCGCTTATCGGTAAGCTTTTAAAGCTTACCGATAAGGAAAGTGCAGTTTTGTTGCATGGTCAGGTTTACAAAACTGATTTTGTTAAAACTACTAATGAGAATATTTATTATAATGTAGACATTATTCAAAAAGCTATAGAAAAACGCAAAAAGGTTACGTTTAAATATTTTTCTTATAATGTGGATAAAAGTAAAAATTATCGTAACGACGGCAATAGATATGTTGTGTCGCCATACTGCCTTATCAATACTGAGGATAAGTATTATCTTATAGGTCATCACCCCAAGCGTGAGGGGATGACCCATTTTCGCGTTGACAGAATGGCTGATATACAGATATCAAGACGCACTGCCTGCTCGCTTTCTGAGCTTATGGGCGATGAATTCAGCTTGTCTTCATATGTGAAAAAAATGTTTGGTATGTATTCAGGTGAAACCAAAAGTATAAAAATACAATGTGATAACAGCCTTATAAATGTAGTGCTTGATAAGTTTGGCGAAAACGTGTTTTTATACCCATATGACGAAAAAACCTTTGCTTTTAATATCAATATAAATGTAAGCCCGAATTTTTTTGCATGGCTTTTTACATTTGCAGAAGGTATGAAAATACTGTCTCCTGCAGACGTTGCAGAGGAATATTATGAAAAATTATACAAAACAATGCATAAATATAAAGGAAATATGCATATTAATACATAAAATTCAAATTTTTTCAAAAAAGTATTGCATAATTATTAGCAAAGTTGTATAATAAGTTAAGGGTTACAGAAGTTACCTGAACCTCGATTTTCAATGGTTAATTTTTGCTTCTGCCACGTTAAAATACTCGGTAATCCGTCAGGATTACCTGCGTTTTTGCCTTGCATAAGCATAAAATCCGCCTGTAAAAATCGAGGTTCGGATTACTCTCTTTCGGCTAAGTATTTTTAAAGGGATGAGGATAATGACAATCAAAGAACTTGATAAAAAATATTATATGAATACATTTGGTGACCGTACCGATGTTTGCTTTGAGTATGGAAACGGATTGTATCTGTATGATGAAAACGACAATGCTTATATGGATATGATGGGTGGTATAGCTGTAAATGCTTTGGGGCACTGTCATCCTGCATTTAAAGAGGCATTGCATAATCAGGTAGATAAGCTGCTGCACACAAGCAGTCTTTATTACATAAAGAACCAGACAATGCTTGCTAAAAAGCTTGTTGAAGTATCTTGTGCCGACAAGGTGTTTTTTGCAAATACCGGTGCTGAGGCAAACGAAGGTGCAATAAAGCTTGCAAGAATAAATTCATATAAAAAAGGCAAGCCTGAAAAATTAGAGATTGTAACACTTAAAAATTCATTCCACGGCAGAACGCTTGCAACCGTTGCAGCAACAGGTCAGGAAAAGTATCAGAAGCCATATAAGCCAATGCTTGAAAAATTTGTTCACGTTGATGCAAACGACAAAGAACAGCTTATTAATGCGATAAATGAAAACACCTGTGCAATAATGCTTGAGCTTATTCAGGGCGAAAGCGGCGTGCATCCCCTTGATGTTGAATATGTAAAGCTTGCACGTGAACTGTGTGACAAAAACGGAATTATTCTTATATTCGATGAGGTGCAGACAGGCATCGGCAGAACAGGAACACTGTTTGCGTATGAGGGCTATGGTGTTGAACCTGATATTTTCACACTTGCCAAAGCACTTGGTGGTGGTATCCCGATTGGTGCGGTTTGTGCTAAAGACAGCGTTTGTGCATTTGAACCGGGTGACCATGGAACAACCTTTGGTGGTAATCCGTTCTGCTGCAATGCAGGTCTTGCAGTTCTTGATATAATAGAAAAAGAACAGCTTGTTATCAACAGCAAAACAATGGGCGAATATTTTAAGAAAAAGCTCCTTGATATCAAAACAGATAAAATAAAGGAAATTCGCGGTAAGGGACTTATGATTGGCGTTGAGCTTAACGTCAATGCAAAGGAGGTTAACAAAAAGCTCCTTGAAAACAAGGCTTTGTGCGGCACTGTAGGTGACAGCACATTAAGACTTTTGCCACCGCTCATTATAAATAAAGATGAAATTGACAAATTTGTTGAAATATTGGAAAACGTATTGAAAGGATGATATAAATGAAGCATTTACTTACAATAGCAGATTTAACTGTAGAAGAATTTGAACAGATACTGACTTTAACAGAAAAATTGAAAAAAGAGCAGAAGGCAGGCGTTGAGCATAAGCTTTTAGATGGCAAGACATTGGGTATGATTTTTTCAAAATCATCAACAAGAACACGTGTGTCATTTGAGGTTGGTATGCATCAATTAGGCGGTAAGGGCTTGTTTTTAAGCTCTGCTGATATTCAGCTTGGCAGAGGCGAATCTATTTATGATACTGCCAATGTTTTGTCACGCTATCTTGACGGAATTATGATAAGAACCTTTAAGCAAAGCGATGTTGAGGATTTGGCAAAGTATGGTCAGATACCGATTATCAATGGTCTTACAGACGACCATCATCCCTGTCAGGCACTTGCTGATTTGTTTACGATTTACGAGTATAAGGGTGCATTAAAGGGCAAAAAGCTTGCATATATCGGTGACGGCAACAATGTTGCACATTCACTTGCGGAGGCTTGTGCAAAAGCAGGTATGGACTTTGCGATTGCAGCACCTAAGGGATACTGGTGTAACGCTGAAATTATGGAAAACGCAAAGGCTCAGGCAAAATTAACAGGCGGCAGCATACTTGAAACAACTGACCCTGTTGAAGCTATAGCCGGTGCTGATGCAGTTTATACAGATACTTGGGTAAGTATGGGTCAGGAAGAAGAAAAGGCAAAGAGAATTGAAATCTTTATGCCCTACCAGATTGACAAAAAGCTGTTTGCACACGCAAAGCCTGATGCAATATTTATGCACTGCCTGCCTGCATATCGTGGATATGAAATGACAGAGGATGTAATTGACGGGCCGAATTCAGCAATATTTGATGAGGCTGAAAACAGACTTCACGCACAAAAAGCCGTTATGGCAATTCTGATGGGAGAATAAATATGGGTAAAGAAAATTACGAAGGCTTTTTGGTAAGACAAGCGACAATGGATGATGTAGATGCCATTGCAGAAATTACGCACAGTGCTTTTATTAAATACTGTGAGCTTGCAGGTCTTGAAACCGTTGCCGCCTTAAAGGAATCCAAAGAAGCTATTATGAATGATATAGAGAACAAGCTTGTGCTTGTGGCATTTTTGCACGACAAGGTTGTTGGAAGTGCAAGAGTTGAAATAAAGGGTGACGAGGCTTATTTCAGCCGATTTGGAGTAAGCAACGACTATCAGAACCTCGGAATAGGCAAGTCGCTTCTTAATATGGTTGATATTGAAATGAAAAAACGTGGTATTAAAAGACTGTGTCTGCACACTGCATCAAAGGTTGCATCACTGATACGTTTTTATTACGGCAGAGGCTTTTATATCGAGTCAACTTCAAGTGACAGAGGTTACATAAGAGCATATCTTGTAAAAGATTATAAGTAATAAATCTTCAACATATATATTTACAAAAGCGAAAAAAGCTGATAAAATATTATGTTGAGAGGATGATGGTTATGGAGCTTATTAAATCTTTGATACTCGGCATTGTTGAGGGTATTACTGAATGGTTGCCGATAAGCAGCACAGGGCATATGATACTTGTGAATGAATTTATTGGTAATGCCGGCTTCACTTCAAGCGATTTATATCTATATGTAATCCAGCTTGGTGCAATACTTGCTGTGGTAACGCTTTATTTTAAAAAGCTTAATCCCTTCGCACTGTCAAAGACAAGTGATGAAAAAAAGGCAACGTGGCAAATGTGGTTTAAGGTGATTGCTGCGTGTGTTCCTGCTGCGGTTATCGGACTTTTGCTTAACGACTTTATGGATAAGTTTGAAAATTGGTACGTTGTATCGGCAATGCTAATTGCTTATGGTATCGGTTTTATTGCAGTTGAGCGACTTGATAAGACTACGGAGATTACAGATATAAGCTCAATGTCATATAAAACTGCATTGCTTATTGGTGCTTTTCAGGTGTTGTCCATAATCCCCGGAACCTCACGCTCAGGTGCAACGATTTTAGGTGCAATGCTGATTGGATGTTCACGTGCTGTTGCAGCAGAGTTTTCATTCTTCCTTGCAATACCTGTTATGGTGGGCGTGAGCTTTTTAAAAATTGTTACAACAGATGAAGTTTTAAACGCGGCAAATATAACTGTTTTGCTTGCAGGTATGCTTACGGCATATATTGTTTCAATGCTGTCGATTAAGTTTTTGATGAATTATGTAAGAAAGCACGATTTTAAAACATTCGGATGGTACAGAATTGTGCTTGGTATTATAGTTGTTTTATATTTTGTTATATTTTAAGAAGGGTCTGAAGAAAAATGAATATGGATTTTTTAACAAAATTGCCAACTTCGGGTGACGTTAAAGAGCATTGCCCTTTAAATGCTGCACTTGCAGTTAAGGTGGAAGAAAGAAACAAGGAAATTGCTGAGGTGTTTTCAGGCAAGTCTGATAGATTTGTGTTAATTATCGGCCCTTGTTCTGCAGATAATGAGGATAGTGTTCTTGATTATATTACAAGACTTCGTAAGGTTCAGGACGAGGTTAATGATAAAATTCTTATAATCCCAAGAATTTATACAAATAAGCCTCGTACAACAGGTGACGGCTATAAGGGAATGCTTCATCAGCCTGACCCCAACGAAAAGCCTGATATGCTAAAGGGTATCATCGCAATCAGAAATATGCACGTAAGAACATTAAAGGAAACAGGCTTTACCTGTGCAGACGAAATGCTATATCCCGAGAATTACAGATACTTAGATGATATTTTGGGTTATGTTGCAATTGGTGCACGTTCTGTTGAAAATCAGCAGCACAGACTTGTTGCAAGCGGCATAAGCGTTCCTGTTGGTATGAAAAACCCAACAAGTGGTGATATTTCTGTTATGATGAATTCAATCACTGCTGCACAGCATAGTCACACATTTATTTATCGCGGCTGGGAGGCTCATTCAAAGGGTAATCCTTATGCTCACGCAATTTTACGTGGTTATGTTAATAAACACGGTCAGTCATTGCCAAACTATCACTATGAGGATTTGTTGCATCTTTATGAGATTTATTCAGAGGCAGACCTTAAAAATCCTGCAATTATTATTGATACAAACCATGCAAATTCAGGCAAAAAGTATTTAGAGCAGATAAGAATTGCAAAAGAAGTGCTTCATAGTATGCGTCATAATACTGATATTGGTAAGATGGTTAAAGGTCTTATGATTGAAAGCTATATTGAAGATGGTGCTCAGAAAATCGGTGAGTGCATTTATGGTAAGTCTATTACAGACCCATGTCTTGGTTGGGAAAAGACACAAAAATTAATATACGATATTGCAGATGTGTTGTAATAAAAAGACCTTATGAGCTATGCTCATAAGGTCTTTTTGAAATATTTTTTCATAAATATCAGCAAAACGATACCAAGTATCGGAAATATTGCAGTAATAAGCATACCCGTTTTCATACCTATTTGTTCAGAAGAAATCATAAGGCTTGAACCAAGACGCATTGCCCATTCGCTTATTGACACATTATCAACAATAATTCCCATAAGCTGTGGTGCGATTGATGAACCAAAGTCACCGCCTGCTGCCATAAGGGCGTATGCCGCAACACCGGGATTGGGAATTTTTTCTTCAAGTAAAATAAGTGTTCCTGGCCACAGCATTGAAGAACAAAAACCTGTGGCAACGCATGCAACTAGTGCAATTACTGCATTCGTGCAAAAACCTGCAAGCAAATAGCACACTGCACAGCTTATCATACTAAGCAGCAGTATGTTTGAAATATTACGTCCGTGTTTTGCATACAATGTTCTGCCGAAGCCTAACAGAAGTGCAAATAATGCCATACCAAATATGTCACCCAGTGTTTTTGAAATACCAAGTGCGTTTTCAAGATAACCTGAAACCCAGTTTGTCATTGTGTTTTCTGTTGCACCGCCAATAAAGATGCATAAAAAGCATAATATAATGCCCGTGCTTCGCTTTTTTGCAACGCTGCCTGTTGTATTGTGACCAAGGCTGATTTCAGGCATAGGTGAAATGCAGTACAACGTACATGTTATAATAGGCAGAAGTGCATAAAATATTGTTAGATATACCCAGTTGTGTGAGCCGAAAATGTTGAAAAACAGTGTGCTTATAATTACAACCGACACAACTCCCCATGCATACAGGGAATGCAAAAAGCTCATATCACGTTCAGTATTGTCTGATGGCAATGCCGCAATAATCGGGCTTATTAATACTTCGCCCAGACCTGCCGCAACAGAGAAAACCACCGTGCCAATAAGCAGGCCTACGTATTCATTTCCTTTGAAAACAAAGGGCGACAGGGCATAGATAAACAGTCCCAATGATGTAAGAAGAGGCATTGCTCTGACTGTTTTTTTGATGTTAAAAAACTTTGCGAAAAAAGAAAAAATCAGGTCTATGCTTAATTGTGTACAAAAATTCACAAGCACCAGCGTTCCTAGTAACGTATATGAAATTCCATACATTTCACGGAATGTGATAAACAAAAGCGGTGGCAGTGTGAAAACCGATGCTGCCGTGAGATAAGCAGAATAGCATGCAAGCTTTGTTCTTTTGTAATTTTGTTTGCTCATAATGTCTTTCTCCTTGTTTTTTCAGTAAATCCCCTATATGATAACAACTGATATAAAAATAGTCAATAATTGTAACAAGAATGTTAGAAAGCTTATGCTTGTATCAAATAGTAAGGCACAATTCCTGCTATTAGAAAAACTATCGGAATAAGCATCATTTTGTTACGTGTTTTGATAAATTGATATACTGAATATATTATAGAGCTAATAATTGAACATATTATGTAGGAACAAATAAACGGCATAGCAGCATTAAGTACAAGCTTTGCACCGGGACTGTTATTATAAACAGCTATGTAAAAGGGTTCTGATAGCCATATTAATAACACAATAACGATATTAAATATTAATAGTTTTTTCATTTGTATTACCTCGTTTTTCGCTATTTAGCAAATTTAGCTGAATAGATTTAACTTAAGCTAAATCTATTCTAAAATTAGTGAACAATTTAGATGACACTAATTTTTTGTCGATATGCAAACTAAAGTTTGCTCGATATATTTACTCCGTAAATTCGATATGTTTTTCGTTTCACTCAAAACTCGAAATGATATAAATCTCGTTGCGTCAGCAACATATCGAGCCGT
>JAZNGX010000049.1:0-4411 GCA_045576675.1 Clostridia bacterium
GGCAGAAAAAGACCTTAAAAAGCGATTTCAACCCATCCAAATTCCCATAATCTTTGTGCATATTACACCCACAGTCCGTACAATCGAACAGAAATTTCACATACGATGTACGGGCCGATTGGAACTAAACAAACGGCTAAAAAGCAGAATCCCCGCCAATTTTATGTTGGCAGGGATTTTTCTGTTCCAATATCCTATTCCATTGAACCGACCGTTTTATTTATGTCACCATCCAAGTCTACTATGATGGTTTTAGTTTTACTAGGTGCTACATAGCCGAATCCTTCTATGTACTCTAAAACCGCTTGTAACTTTTCCTCATACGTAACTTTAAAATTAGGCATAGAAAAACCCCTTAGAATAGTCTTGAAATATTTTTGTTATTTCAAGTGTCTACTCTAACGGGATTATATCAAAATAACACCCCTTATAAGTTTTTTCAAAGATAGAAATAATCATTTTTCGGCTTATATTCCTTAACTGCAATACAGCACAGTTTTTATTAATGACATTGATGTTACAATCATTTTGTGTGTGGCATTACCAAAGAAATGTATTATAGCCTTTTAGCTTGTTTATAGCTTCTGCAAAAAAGAAATCAGAATAAATCATTGTAAGGTGTGATCCACCGTTATAGCGTTCAGAGCCGTGAGTTATGATTGCATCTGTTTCATCAGACCAATCAGCAAACTTTTCTGTAATAGCCTTTATTAGTCTTAGTGCAGCATTATAGTACATCGCACTTTCGTATTGAGGAACAACCCTTGAAAGTTCTATAAGTCCGCAAGCCGCAATTAAACCTGCTGAAGTGTCATATAATACTGGCTCTTCCGGACTTCTAAAATCCGATTTTGGAAGATAATCATCACAACAAGCTGCGATAAAATAATGGGCAATTTTTTTAGATGTATTAAGATAACGTTCTTCTTTTGTATGTATATAGCTTAAGGCATAGCCATACAAACCCCACGCCTGTCCTCTAGACCATGATGAACCTCGTTCCATACCTTGACCGCCAAGTATATCATTTACCTCGCCTGTTTCTGGATTATAATCCACAATATGATTTACAGACCCATCCTCACGAATGTGGTTTTTTATCGTTTTGTCTGCGTGACTCATTGCGACGCTTTTAAAACGATTGTCACCAGTTTCCTCTGATGCCCAGTATAGTAATGGAATATTCATCATACAGTCTATTATAGCATAACCTGGCACATCATCATTCCAAGCTCTTATATATCCACCCTTAAGATTATATCTGGCTGATAGCACATTTGCAGCATACATATTTCTTACATAGGAGTTTTTATTACCTGTAAGTCGGTAATTAGCTCCTGCAGAAAGATTCCACATAAAGCCAACATCATGATGAAGACCGTCATAGTGTTTTAATGCACCGTCAAGAAGCTCTTCTGCCCGTTCCGCAGTTTTTTTGTACTCCTCATTTTTAGTACCGTCATACATTAACCACATAAGACCCGGCCAGAAACCATTTGTCCACCATGAAATGCCCTTTTCAACCATATTGTTAAAAACGCCGTCAACTGTTGTGTAAGGAAGCTTTTCACGTGCACGTACTGCAACCTTTGAAAGCTTATTATCTAATTTTCCCCAGGTTTCATTTATCCACTTTTCATCAATTATTTTCATAGCTATCACTCCTATTAATTCATATTTTTAACAAAACTACTAAGTATCCACCACATATGCATAAGTTTCTCTCACCTTATGCATATGTTCAGGACTAAAGTTTTTCATATTAGTTCAAACCCCTCAAATATACTTTAACATCATAATGAACACCATCTTTATATGGCAGAATATCATAATCACAAAGCTCATCATTAACTATGATTTTATCTATACCTTTAGGCTCCGACACGCCATTCTGTTGGTATGTAATATTGTAAACAGCGCCACGGAAGTTTTTGATTATGCTACACTTTGCCCACGAAGGCGGAATACATGGATCAAGCTTAAGTCCGTCTATTGTCGGCTTAATTCCAAAAATATAATTTATAATTGATTTTGTAAGCCACTGACCGCTGGCAGTTCTCCAACTTTGTCCTGCTTTAGCCTGACGCCTGCCTGTAAAATGCGGGAAATATGAATTACACATAATATATGGCTCACAGAATTTTTCTGCATACTCTTTATTATGCGGCAGCATTTTTTTAAGAGATGATTCCACCCTGTCATTTCTTTTTAACATGCTGTCTGCCGCAAGTTTCCATGCCATTGTATGCAGATAAACTCCACCGTTTTCATGAACACCCGGCGGTTTTTGTGTTACAGTACCTATAAATGGAAGATACTCATCATACGCAGGCGATGATATAAGCATACCGAGATCTGTGTCAAGTAGCTCATAGCATTTATCCATGGCAATTCTATCTTTGTTATCGAAAGAGACTCCTGAAAGCACAGCCCATATCTGTGGTAATACTGATACTTGGCATTTATCACACTCTTTAGAACCGATAGCGATGTCATCATCTGTATATGCCACACGGTAATACTCACCATCCCAACCGTATTGGTCTATTAATTGTTTCATTTCATTCCCACGTTTTATGCAAGTTTCAACGTCCTCTTTATTACCAACCAGCTCTGCTAACTCAGCAAACATTTTATTAGCTCTGTACCAGGCAATAGATAGCCATACGCTTACACCCTTACCTTCAAGTCCCGCCTGATTCAAACAATCATTCCAGTCACCGCCCCATAATTTAACAAGACCGTGTAAGCCTCTAAAGCCCCACAAGAAATCAACTGAAGCTTTAATATGCTGATAGATTGTACCATTAGTACCATCGTTATATGGTACAGTTTCATCAAGAATACTTAAATCGCCAAGCTCCATTATAAGAGAATATACTGCAAATGTAAGCCACACCGTGTTGTCAGAAAAATTATTATCCCTTATTGTTCCATCTAAAAATGTTCGGGGAGCATATCCATTTGAATACTGATATGATAAAATTCTTTTTATTCTCTCTTTTGCCAATATGGGATTAAAAGACGCAAGGCATTCAGAATCACTTGTAATATCACGATACCCATTATGCCTTACTCTTGCCCATCTGCTTCCAAGATTAGTCTGGTGCTTTGTCCAGTTAAACAGATAGTTAAGGTCGCTGTCAGGTGTGTTTATGGTTACACCCGAAATATCATTCAGCTTGCTTGCTTTCATTTTATCAAATTCGTCGCAAATTTTGTTGGTGTCAGAAAAATACTTATTATTAATTTCCGTAAGCTCTTCCTCTGACATTGCCACACCGGTAGCAAAATATAGTGTTTTGCTTTCACCAGGCTGTAAAACTACAGTATTTTCAACAGCAAAACAAGCTTTTTCACAATATGCCTCATTATTTGAAAGCTTGTCCTTTTTCAAACTTGTCGGAGTCTGTTCTGTGCCATACGTACCTATAAAGCTGCTTTTCACAGTATCAAACCCTGTTACTTTTTCTTTACTCATCAAATACCCGAACACCTCTGTCTGTACGTCAGAACCAAAGCATGCAAAAGCATTAACCGTAATTGTGTTTATCTCATTATGAAATTTCCCTTTTGATGTGTTATATGTCTGCGGTTTTTCTATACCGTCTATTTCTGTTTTTACATACGGAATAACCTTTATTGAACGGCTTTTACTGTCTTCGTTTGTAACCTTTAATGTCCAGAACTCCATATTCCCGTTTTCAGGTACAAAAAGCGTGTATTCAGTCTTCAATGAGTTATAAAGCATTTTTATTGACGTATATCCAAGACCATGAATACAGCTGTAATCATCAAAGTCCGTATCAACAGGCAATCCGTTTGCGGTCCAATAACAATTATTTTCATCTTTTATAAAAATACTCCTGTTTGAAATAAGGGGAATTCTGCGTCCAAGCGAATCCTGACAAAAGCCCTCGCCAAATCCGACCTGAGATACAAAGGAAACGTAATTATTATTCCACATATAATTATACCAGTTTCTTGGTATATCAGGAGTTGTTATTAAAAACTCTGTGCCATCATTGATAAAATGTCCGTACTTACTCAATTCTATCTCCCCCTCAAAATGATTGATTTTGCTGATTTAATGTCAATTAGTCACATTATATATTTTTATATTATCCATTTTATATCCGTCATCAGCATCAGTTATAATAATGTGCATCTCTTTAACACAGCAGTCCGGGAACTGGCATATCTGCTTGTGACCAACTACTTTTCCCTCGAACAGGCACATCTCTCGCTTGTAAAAATTGTTTATTTTAAACCCACGTATTTTCTGACCATTTTCTAAATTTTCAGACAATACCACGTGATTAATGTTTTGTGGTTCATTAAAAATTATTTTATAGATGTCATCCTCAAATGTCATTGTATATTCCAAAGGCTTTGAAAAACGCCTGTCAAT
>JAZNGX010000050.1:0-6190 GCA_045576675.1 Clostridia bacterium
GAACAAAAAGCGTCTTAAGTATTTATAAATATAATATGTAAACGTAAATATAATTATATACTTTGACAGCTTTGCAGTGTGGGCGTTTTTATGACGAGGCTTAAATTTACAGGACAAAAGCCGGGCGAGACATAGCATTACTTGAAAACTTGTTTTCATAGTAATACTTGTGCAGGGAGCGAAGCGAGTCGTAGGGGGGTGAAGGGGGTATCGGCATACCCCCTTCAAATAAAAACACATATTCACGCCCGCTGCAGGCGATAAAAAAATAAAACCAATTAATGGTTATCAAGGGGTATCGGCATACCCCCCTTCAAATAGAAGAATACATTCTAACCTGCTACAGGCAACAGAAACAAAAAATGCGTCAGCCAAAGCCGACGCATGCAACACGTAGCAATGACTAAACAAGTGCGAACAAGTTTTATAACCTATCTACATTGACACTAACAAGAGTTATACAATAGCAAGAAAAGATTATAATAGTCAAAGCATACATTATTGCTACAACTATTATTTCTAACTATTGTATAAAAATACGCATATGTAATTGTCAATGTAAATAAATTATAGATTTTTTGGTTTTAAAAACCTGTTCGCAAGTTGTATTATATCACAATATTTTAAATTTCGCAACAATTTTCTGTTTAATATACAAAATTTATTTTTTGACTTTTGTCGCCCGCTGCAGGCGATGCAAAAATATAATACAAATTATATTGTAGGTTGTCAGAGGTATCGGCATACCCCATTCAAATAAAAGAATACATTCTAAACCGCTACGTGTGACAAAAATTAAAATAGCTGCAGCATTTGCTACAGCTATTCTCATTATTATCCTATCATATCCCCATGAGCCGCAGAAACTGTATATGGTGTTTCACCATTAATTGTTACACTGCCTTTAAGGCGGATATCTGCAGATGACGAGCCGATTAAAACATTATAAAGTCCGTCTTCTATAGCCCAGTCGTGCAAAGATATATTATAGTATGCAAAATCTTCTGCACTAAGAGCAAATGAAACTTCTTTTTCTTCGCCTTTCTTTAAAAATACCTTTGCGAATTTTTTAAGCTCCTTTAAAGGTCTTGTTGCAGTTGAACAAGCATCGGAAACATAAAGCTGCACAATCTCAGCACCGTCAAAGTCGCCGACATTTTTCACCTTTAGCGTTACTTTGCATTCTTTGCCGTCCCAATCATACACCGTAAGTCCATCGTATTCAAAATCTGTGTATGACAGACCGTGACCAAACGGAAATGCTATTTCGTTCGGGTGCTTGTCATAATATCTGTACCCAACGTTAAGCTTTTCGTTGTATTCTACTTTAAGGTCTGTGCCGGGATAGTCCATATCGGTACGTAGCTTTGTGGGGAAGGTTTCCGGCAGCTTTCCTGACGGATTTACAACGCCGCATAAAACCTCTGCAACTGCACTGCCTGCACTTTCGCCGCCTAACCACATCTGCACTATTGCAGGTGATTTGCTCATATAATCGCCAAGCACTACCGCACTGCCTGTTTGCAATACAACAATTACGTTTTTGTTGTTGCGTAATGCTGACTCAACGGCAAGGTCGTAATTCGGGTTAAGCTCTAAGCTTCTTCTGTCTGACTTTTCAGAGTCCTCAGATTCCATCGAGCCTGCAAATATAAGAACGGCGTCTGCGTTGCTTAAAAAGTCTGCATATTCTTTTGCATAAAGCTTTGGCCACAGCATTTCGCTTGAGTATGCACCTTTTTTATATAATTCATCATATACAAATTCTGTTTCGGGAAGAAGCTTTTTAAGCTCTGCTAACGGACTGTCAGTATATTCGGGGCTTTGATGCACCTCTGCGGCACCCTGACCTGCTATAAGCGGATTTTCTGCAAACTCACCTATCACAACAATCTTTTTGTATTTTTTTGATGTAAGAGGAAGAACATTATTCTCGTTCTTAAGAAGAACAATGCCTGATGCTGCAATTTCCTTTGCTCGTTTGTGCTGCAAAGCTCTGTCATAGCCGACAGGTGCTTCAGGCTTTTGCTTGGTTATAAATTTTAACACACGCCTTGCGGCATCGTCTATCTGCTCCATAGTGATTTCGCCGTTATCCAGTCCTGCTTTAAGCTGTTCTGCGATATTGTAGTTTGCAGGCATTTCAAAGTCCAGCCCTGCTCTTACTGATTTAACTGTGTCCTGAACTGCTCCCCAGTCAGAAATAACAAAGCCGTCAAAACCCCATTCGTTTTTCAAAACCTCTTTAAGAATAAACGGATTTTCTGAGCTCCACACAGAATTGATTTTATTATATGAGCACATAACGCTTTGTGGCTTTGACTTTTTAACAGCTATTTCAAAGCCCTTTAAGTATATTTCACGCAATGTTCGTTCGTCAATTTCGGCATTTACTTCGGTTCGGTTCTTTTCCTGATTGTTTGCAGCAAAGTGCTTAAGACTTGCGGCAACTCCGTGTTTTTGTAAACCATTTATGTAGCTTGCACTCAGTTCACCTGCAAGAACAGGGTCTTCTGATAAGTATTCAAAGTTTCTGCCGCATAGCGGAGTCCTTTTGATGTTTATTCCCGGGGCGAGCAGCATATCCACGTCGTGTTCTATGCAATCATACGCAAGTGCTTCGCCCATTTTGTGTGCGGCGTCTGTGTCCCATGATGCCGCAAGACAGCACAGACTTGGAAAATGTGTGCAGTTGTCCTCTTTCTCAAGCCTTGCCCCGTGAGGGCCGTCTGCAAAGTTTTTGGTTTCAATACCAAATCTTTCAAGTTGGACGGTTTGCATATTTCCAACACCGCTTAGTATGCGTGCTTTTTCTTCAAAGGTCATTTCCTGTAATATTTTTTCGATGTTCATAAATTACCTCCGTTTTACATATTGCCGATTTTATAATCCTATGATATAATTATATCAACTATATTGATATAATTATATATTAAAACTGACATATATTTGAAATATATTGACATATGGGGGTGATTTTTTGGTAAACGAGCATATTTTATTTACGGAAGAAAAATTTTCTATTTATCTTGCGGGCGACCTTGTGCCAAATGGAAATAACCCTCAGGCACAAAAGGTTATTGAACAGCATTTCCATAAGGAATACGAGCTTTTGTATTGCCAGAGCGACAGCATCGACTTTATAATAGAGAACGTCACTTACAAATTATTGCCGGGCGATATTATGTTTGTTAACAGCAATGTTCCGCATAAAACTGTTTCGTACAAAGATACTGCGTATCTGCTTGTGCAGTTCAAATCTCCATTTGAAGTGGATGGAAATTTGAAATATTTAAGTCGTTTTGGTGGTATGACTGACAATATGTTTTACATTTTTAAAGGCGGTATGCCGCAGACAGAAGAAATTAAAAACTGTATTGTAAAAATGATTGATGAAAATCAAAAACGACGCCCTGCCTTTGAATATTACTTGTCAGCAAATATGCATATGATTGTGGCAGTGTTATGCAGAAGCAAGGTTATAACTGACGACATAGTTTTTGAAAATGCAGAAAAGCTTATGCCTGTTATAGAATTTGTAAATAATAATTATGACAGACAGGTGTCGGTAGCAGAGGCGGCAGATATTATGAAAATTGATAAGGCGTATTTTTGCCGCCTGTTCAAAAAAATATGTAACTGCACCTTTACTGAATACGTTAATTTTGTACGTATATGCAAATCAGAAAGGATTCTTAAATCGGGCGGCAGTGTGTCTGAGGCGGCGTACAGCACCGGGTTTGCATCGCAGTCGTACTATAATAAGATATTTAAAAAATACAAGCTGTGTTCTCCAACGGAATACAAAAGCATATGCAGATTTCGTCAAAGTAATGTATAGTGTTATGTTGACAATGCAATGTATATATGGTAAAATGCAATCAAATTGATTGCAAAGGCGGTTGTTTTATGAAGTTGAAGTTATTAAGCTTGTTGCTGATTGCAGTGATGCTTTTGTCAGGTGTTCCTGCATTGGCGGCAATTGATGCAAGCGGCACGGTTGGTATCCACGACTGGGTTGTAAGTAACGGAGTTCTTACAATTAATGGTATTGCTACTATGTGGAATTTTACTGCCGAAACAGATTGGAATCCTGCTCCGTGGGCGATTCACAAGGATAAGTTTACAAAGGTAATAATAGGCGAGGGCATAACAACGATTGGTAAGCGTGCGTTTACAGATTGTACAAAGCTTGAATCCGTTCAGTTACCGAGTACTATGGAAAAAATATTTGATTATGCTTTCAGTGGGTGCACTAATCTGAAAACAATTAATATGCCGGATAAAGTATACGAAATAGCAAAAGAAGGCTTTAAAAATTGTAAAAGTCTTACCGTTATACCGGTTTCAAAAGGAGTTCAAACAATAGGCGATAATGCTTTTGAAGGCTGTACGGGCTTGCAAAGTGTTTCGATACCTAATGGTGTTACAACGATGGGCAGTCGTGTCTTTTCGGGTTGTACGGGTTTGCAGAGTATTTCGATATCTGACAGTGTTAAAACACTGGGTACTTATGCTTTTTATAACTGTAGTAATCTTAAAAATGTTACAATTGGAAGTGGTCTTAAAAGTATCCCCGGCTCTGCGTTTTGTAATTCGGGTATAACGACGATTACAATTCCGGACACTGTAACAGGTGAAATAGGTTCTTCTGCGTTTAGCGAATGCCCTTCGCTTACAAATGTTGAGCTTGGTAACGGAGTAACAAAAATATCAAATTATGCATTTGATGAATGTTCAGCATTAAAAAGCATAAAGCTTGGTAATAAACTGACAACCATAGGTAATAGCGTTTTCAGAGACTGTTCATTGCTGGAAGAAATTAATATTCCTGATTCTGTAACAAGTGTTGGTACAAGTGTATTTACCAGATGCAGTGCTTTGAAAAAAGCAACGATTGGCAACGGAATCACGAGCTTGCCTGAAAAGATATTTGCTGACTGTACAGCACTTGAAAAGGTTACGCTTGGTAACAAGCTTGAAAGTATTGGGGATGAGGTATTCAGCGATTGCATAATGCTTTCGGATATAAATATGCCCGATACTGTTACAAGTATCGGTCAGGCGGCGTTTGCAGGGTGTGATAATCTTGAGAATATAAAACTACCTTCTGCACTGACAAGTATTTCTGCTGACTTGTTCAGCGGATGCTCAAAGCTTAAAAGCATTGTTATTCCTGATAATGTAACAAGTATCAGTACATATGCATTTAATTCCTGCAGAGCGCTTGAAAGTGTTACTTTCGGCAAAAATCTCCAAAGTATTGGAACGTATGCTTTTTCATACTGTCCGATTAAAGAACTTAAATTTAATGAAAAATTAAGTACAATCGGGAGCAGTGCTTTTAATAACAACGATGTGATTACTGAGCTTGTTATTCCACAAAATATAACAAGTGTTGGAAACGATGCTTTTGGTGAATGCGATGAATTGAAAACTCTTGAGATTTATGGAAATGCAAACTATGGTACCAGTGCTTTTGATAATTGCCAGAAGCTTGAATATGTAAAGCTTAACGAGGGCTTGACAACCATTGGAGAAAGAATGTTTTATATATGCAAGGCTCTTGATAATCTGAGTCTGCCTGAAAGTGTTACTTCAATAAAGAACGGTGCATTTTCAAATTCTGGTATAGATCATATTTATATCCCGAAGGGAATAGAACAAATAGCAAACTATGCATTTTCTGTAACCGGAACTTTGGATGTGTATTATGGCGGCAGTGAAGAAGACTGGACAACGGTTTCTGTTGGAACAGATAATTTTGATGAGGATGACACAATACATTATAATTATAAGCAGAAGGTTAATGCAAAAAATGTGACTTTCAAAAACGGTGTTGCAACAGTAAATCTTAAATCTGATTATATAAATGATTTGAAAGGCATATATCTGATTGTTACAGAATATGATTCAAAAGGCAGAGCAGTGTCAACAAGAGCTGTAAATGCTGATGTTGCAGGAATAAGCAATGGCGATTACAGCGTGGCAACAAGCGGCACAGGCAATACATACAAGGTGTTCGTATGGGAAAACATAGACAGCATTAATTCACTTGGTGAGAGCTTGTATGGTAATATAAATTAAAATTTCACAATAACTAACATAAAAAAACAAATCGCAGAATTTGAAATTCTGCGGTTTGTTTTTGTTTTATATTGATTTTATGTTGGTTTCGTTGGATAAAAAA
>JAZNGX010000051.1:0-17394 GCA_045576675.1 Clostridia bacterium
ATGGCTACGATCCGACTTCAAATCATTGATGTATTTATCTATTTTTATTTTATTTAAATATTGTGTGTGAAAATCAATTGAATTTTGAAAACTCAGTTTCACATCACTTAATAAACTTTCACTCGAAAAAAACATTTGCATTGTACGCTCGAGCCGATAAAATTCTTTTTCAAAATTAAATACATATCTTTCCATATTTATGTTTGTGTTTTCAATAACCATATTTTTATAGTAACTGCAAAATTTAAAAAATATTATAATAGTTACAATTATAAAACAAACCAAGAACATATAGGTCAGCATATATATTTGTTTTATTAATGACTTGTTATTTGTTTTTATCATAATTCCAGATACTCCTTGGGTGACAATCCCGTTGACTTTTTAAACACATGCGAAAAATATTGCGGGTTGTTACCAAAACCACTCATTTCAGCAATCTCATAGATTTTGAAATTGCTGTCTTTTAATAATTCCTTTGCTTTTTTGATACGATAATCATTAATATATTGATTCAGACCAATTCCGGTTTGCTGCTTAAAAATACGGCTTATATAATCAGGTGTCAAATACAGATAGTTTTCGCCTATTTTTCTAATAGTAAGTTCAGAATCTTTATATTGAGTTCTTACAATCTCTTCTATTTTTTCTACTATCTGTTTTGTTGATAAATGGTTATCATCAACATATTTTTTAGATAATAATTCAAAGAAATCCCTGATTGTTTGCTTAATATCCTCTAAATCCATTGATTTTTGGATAATAGCAACTACACTTGAAATACTTTCGTTATTTTTTTCGCCAAGCTTTAAATAAACTCTGAAAATCCATTCCATACACTTAATACGCATTGTATCATTATTAAAATTCATTTGTTGCATTTTATCAAAAAAGTCATCAACCAAACTGTAAATGAATGTATAATCACACATTTTAACGGCATTTACAACCCCGTCAAACATTTCAAGTTCAAGATAATCATTATTTGCCAGCACATCATCTTTACTTTCGAATATAAATCTTTCTTTTGAATGCAAAAAGCTATTTGAAAGCGTTTTTTTAAGAGACAAATACTTGGTATTAATATCTTTCAAGTTGAATTCATCACTTATAACACAGAATGCATCTCTTTCATATATAACTTTATAATTTTCAAGCAGTTCGTCTACACACTTTATAATTATATCTTTTTGGTTATTTTTACAAATTATTACATTTTCATTTCCAACCGTTGTAGCAAATAAAACATTCAGTTTTGACAAAAACAATTCACACAATTCAAATAAGCGAATTTGATTTTTCTGACTATATCCTTCACTGATATCAACAAATGAAATCATTATATATGAATCATTCTCCAATTTATCAATTTCACAATATTTGTACATTTCAATGGTAAATAAGCTTGTGCCCAATAGCATTTCTCTTAAAACTTGCTGTTTTAAAGAGGCCTTTGTTCTTCGCTCGTTTTCTTCTATCATTTCTTTGAGCCGCTCTTGCTCACACTTTTTCCTTACTCGATTTACACAACGTTCCAAAGCTTGTATAAGTTCTACCTTTGATATAGGTTTTAGCAAATATTCGTCTACACCATTATTCATTGCAATCTTTACATATTCAAAATCACTATACCCTGAAACAATAATGTATTCAATATCTATTCCCATATCCATAGTATACTGCACTACATCTAAGCCAGAAACGCCTGGCATTTTAATATCAGCTATAACAATTCTGGGCTTGTGAAGTTCAATCATATCGAGTAAAGTTTTTCCGTCATATGCAGTAGCAGCTACAACCAATTCCAAGCTTTCCCAATCGATAATTTTTTTCATACTATCGCATATTATTTTTTCATCATCTGCTATTATTACATTGTATGCCATTGACAACACCTACTTAAATCACTACCATTTTGGACGTGATAGCTTCCATATTTTCAGAATCAAGCCATATATATAATTCAAGCTTGTCATTCTCATATATATTATTTAATACAACATCAAAATCAATAATTGTTTTTTCTCTGTACTCAAGTCTTATTTCATCTGCAAAATTTATGCTTTTTATTTTACCATCGTTATCTTTTATGCACACTATCGTTTTTATATATTTACTGTTTTCACCTAATGATTCAATAGGTATAGATATTCTAATTACTTCGTTTTTATAATTTTGCAAATTAAACCTGTCAATTTTACTGTTTTGACAGAAAAAAGAAATTTCATCTTTATATACTATAAAATCATCATAATAACAATCATTATCCTTAGTAGATAATTTACTATAAATCGTCATCCCTTTATTATCAGTAAATATATCTGAATATAATAACGTATCAGCAGATATTATTTCACATTCACTCAGGCATAAATAACCTTGTGCTTCATCGTTACAAAGTGCTAAAGGGACAATTTGTACATATCTGGCTTTTATACCGCTATCAAAAATATAATCCTGGGGTGCCCCAAAACTATCCGGGATATATTTTGCCCTCAAAGCATCATTAAATTCTTTACCATCTAAAGATGTTCTGATCAGTATTTCTAAAGGATAATTAACATTAGTGTTTGATTCTCCAAGTATTTGCGGATATAACCTTACCCCGATAATGTCATTTATTACTCCCATATCTATAACAGGTGACGAATTATCAGGATTATTGCTATCAAATTTTGAGCTGTAAAAACAGTTGTTATATGCAAATCCATCAGTCAAATTATTGTCTGAAACAACCTTCAAAGAATTGTTTGTATTATTATATTTATACACATTTTTATTTAAGGCTAAATTCTTAATACCTTTATATATTTCAATTTCGTCAACTGATATTTTTTCACCTAAGAACTCTGACGTTATAATTATTTTTATAAACTTAGCAGATACAGCAGGGAACTTACACGAAAGAGGCAATGAAGTATCCCATACAGTATTCGATATTGTAGCAACCTTCTTATATTCAATATCATTATCACTTACAAAAACATCAAATACAATACGTCCGTTTACAAAACCACTTTTAAGATATGATTTTAAAACCATTTCTGAAATTATTGTTTTTTCGTCAAGCTCTATCAGCAAAGCGGAGTCTTTTTTTATGCAATTAAGCCCTGTAATTAAATTTCCATCTGTTAATTCACTTACTTCTGTGTTATCAACAAAACATTTTGTGTTTAAGGCAATATTGCTTTTTGGAGCATTATCACTTGTCAAATAATTCTGATATTTGATATACCCCTTATAATTGCCCTTGATATTTGATAATTCTAACCTATAAACACCAGGTTCGCTATCGCAAGACTCACCAAGTTTGGTTGCATTAATTTTAATATATCGTGCATTGCAGGTTTCAAATTCATAGGTTAATACATCAGTATTTTTAGGGGTGGATTCGTTAACAACGGTTTTAACTACTTTATAATTCACTCCATCTAAAGAACATTCAATTGTAAAATCCTCAGGAAATCCCGAAGCTGATAAATCCCAATAATTACAATTATGTATAGATGAATCAACCACATTGGTTATACTGTAGCCCGGATACAACTCAACAGAATTTATCGTTTTCTCAATTCCCAAATCAACAGTAACAGAAACTTCTTCATTTTTAGAATCGTATGGCAAGGAACGATATTTTGAACCTCCTACAGGTACATTCCATGACCATATTCTAATGCGTTGATCAGCAAATTTATGTACTACTCTATCATATACATTTGATTTTATTCCGTAATATTCTGTCTGCAGACCGGAATTATTGATGATATTCTGTGCCGCGGTATATTTACTAAAATCATAGTTTGGGATGTATATATTGTTAAACACTCTATTATCATAAGGAACATTATTTAAATAATCAGCAGTTGCATAATAACAATTCGTTATAGTATTATTCTCTATTCCTTCTGCCCACATTGAATACCATAAATACGCTTTGCCGATAACATTATCGTTCACCATAAAGCCCGTACTGCCTTGGTCTAAATATATAGCTGTTCCATCAATCCCGCAACAATCAATATAGTTGCCTCTGATTATTGAATTAGGCTGTTCGCCCAAAGTATAAATTCCACCGCCATCATACTGTACAAGCATTATATCATAAATTTTATTATACTCAATTATGTTATTTTTAGCACAGGTCGATGTTGTATATCCAGCTGTATCATTAGCATCATAAAAACCCCAGCCCCAACCACAGGAAATTCCTGTATAAGGTACGTTGTGTATTTCATTATGAGAAACCACAGTACCTTCTGTGTATCCTATAACAATAGCTGCTGTATCGTTATAATCAATTCCAATACGTGTAATATAATTATTGCTTACTACATTGTTTTTAACAACGTTAAGCTCATTAATTTCGTAATAATGATGATCATTAATATTTCCGATGAATATAGCCCCACCAGATATGTCATAAAAAGCATTTCCTATTATATTACAATTTTTGCTCGCCTTATGAACTCTCAACCCAGCACTTCCAAGATTTTTAAAAACATTCTGAGAAAACGTAACGTTTTCAGCATACGATATTTCAACAGCACACAAATGTCCTGTTATATATTGTGACAAACCAAAATAATTATCACCTTGGTCATTTAACAATTCTGTTTTTATCGTATCCCTGCTGACAGCATCTCCATAATAATATCCTCCCTGTTTATCTCTTAAGCCTCTGTTAGGATGAAACCATGTATTATACGCAAAGATTATACCTTCAAACCTGATATTTCTTATGGGTTTATCCAAATTACCCTTTAGCATTATCAAATGTTCTACCGAAGGAATAACCGTTTTTGCTAAAGACATATCATAATTTCTTGGTGCCTTGTAATAAATCTTTGGATTGCCGCTATTATCCAATACACCATTTTTATCTATATACCACTCTTCTTCCTCGTCTATAAGCTCATAAGCATTTTCTAAAAATGTGACCTGTTCAACTCTGTGATACGAGCCTCCAACAGGAAGACTGACCGGGTTATTCACACGCAAAAACCGTTTATCGTCTGATACATATTTAACTTTATTTATGTTATAATACCACAAATAACTCGAATGGATTTCTAATGATGATATATCATTGGAAATTCTAAAATCATTCTGTGGTGTAATTTCATAGTAATAACTATCACCTGTAGGCTTTAATATTCCATCTGTTAAATTTACACAGTGATTTTTTAATGAATACAAACTTGTCGAATATGCCTTTTTACCCAAACCCACATTTGTTTTTGCTATATTACTGCCTAATCCATAATTAACACCATCAAAAGTCAAATCATTAATTCCGTAGCAATATGGCAAAACCTCAAATTCTGCCAATTGAAAACGATAATTTGTATTCCCGTTAGATGGTTCACCATTTTTTATTCTCATTGGTACAATTTTTAAATAGCGTGCAGAAACCATATCACTAAAAATCAACTCTAAAGGTTTTCCGTTTGTTTCAGGAATATTTTCCAATGACAAGTCAAGTGAATAATTAATTCCATCTGTAGAAGCATACACATTTATTGCATCAGGGAAATGAATATTTACTCCATATGCACTACGCGGATATAATCTGATTCCCCCTATACTCCGGATATCCTTTAAATCAACAGCAATATACTGGTCAGACCGATTTTGCAATTTTTCGCCATATTTACAAGAATAAAAGCCATTACCAAGCTTACCATCAGTCAATCTCTCGAGCGACCACGAATCACTTTCAATTGATGAATCTGCTTCACAAGGCATTGCTAAAGCAAGATTAGCAGGAGGGATTATTTCAATTTCAGCTAATTGCAAGCGGTATTTCCCATTACTATGTCCAATTCTGTTTGACACAAGCTTTATATGTTTGGCATTGTGTTTACCTGAAAGCTTCAAAGTATATGGGTGTCCATATTCCCATTGTGCATCGGTAACTTTTGCAATTTCAACCCAGCTTTCAGAATCATTGCTTATATACAGAGAAAAATCCACAGGCTCATTTACAAGTTCAAAATTGTTATATACACCAAATAAACGAATTGCAGAAAACGTGAATTCATCTTCCGCCGAAATAATTAGTGTATGTTCAAGCATAGGATTTCTGCTTGATATTGATGAAATAATTGTATCAAGCGAACCATCATTTATATTGCTGATATCATATGTTGAATCGCCAGACGGCATTTCGGCTTGCATGCCAATTGCAATATTATTCGAATAATCATTTCTGACTACAGAAGTAAAATCAGGAAAATACTGTCGTGAATCAACAAATATTCTTATTTCGGCTAAAGACAAGAAAAAAACAGATTGCTTTGGAGCTCCTAATTTTGTTACATCTAGTTTTATATATCTTGCACTTGTGTTTTTAACCTCATAGCTTTTTTCAACATTCACTTCACACGCAGTTTCGCCTTTAACTTCTTTTACAACAGAATAATCAATATTATCATCTGACACAGATATGGTAAAATCACAAGGGAAACCCGCAATGCTTACACCATCATCAGCTAAAATATTACCCGCACACAAGCATATTTCTTTTATATCACTTACTGTTTCCTCTAAATCAATAATAACACTTACAATATTATCAGCACTTGCAAACTCCTCACTTTTATAATTATCCATCACAAGATTCTCATATTGATGAAGCTTAACAGTCTCATAAGCACGCTTTGCAGGTTTGCCATCAACATAAAAGCTCCTGCTGTCTTTTGCATTTAAAGGAACGTCAGCACAATATATATTGTTTTCCTTGTCATACAAGCTCCAGCCTGTTATTTCTTCCCCACCGGAAATAACAGGCTTTTCGCCCGGTGCAGCACAATACACAACATTAAATCCGTTAGTACCGGAATCGTCTGCATCAAATACCATAGTGTCACTAATCTTATGAATACCGCTTTTCAAATAGATAAATATATCATTTTGCATATCCGAATTTATATTGCGTACTGTCTGTCGTGCTTTTTCAATTGTCAAAAAAGGTTCTGCCTCACTTCCAACTGAACTGTCGTTTCCGTTTACGGGGTCTACCCAAAAGCAAGTTGGAAAATCAGCATATGAAATTTCAGATAATAGCAATATATTTATTACAATAATAAGCAAAATAAATATTTTAGATAATTTCATAATATTAGCGTTCTCCTATTATTTATACTGGAATAAAATCACTTAAAACTAATTAATATAACGTTCAAGACATCTGCATATAACGACTGCAGTTTCAGCTCTGGTCAAATAGCCATTCGGTGCAAATTCAAGATTTTCAAAACCATTCATCACACCATTAGATGATAGAATCTCAACAGACTCTCTGGCATATTCACTAACGAGCTCAGCATCAACGTAATTAACGGCTTGCTCATTATTTTTTTCAAGCTGTAATAATCTCTGTAAAATCACAGCAGTATCTTGTCTCGTTATTTTATCATCAGGCATAAACCTGCCGTCAAAACCGTAGATTATATTATTTTTTGCGGCTATATTTACTGCATCATAATACCAATCGTCCTCATTAACATCTTCAAATTCAATTTGTTCATTTGTTTTCAGTTCAAAAGCTCTTACTATTATGCTTACAAATTCTGCTCTTGTAATGCTTGAATCCGGCATGAAATCGCCATTTGGCATACCCTTTACTATACCTTTTTTAGCTAACTCTTCTATAGCCGTTTTAGCCCATGGAACAGCGTCAATATCATCAAAAGCATCAACGTTGTCATTTAGTTCAATATTTGTCATGGGAACGGTTACTGCCGAGGTGTCTTTATAACCACCAAAGCTGCCACCGCCTGACGAACCACCACCGCCTGACGAACCACCACCTCCTACCGAAGGTCTGGTTGTAGCTGAACCTCCAACAACATTATTGATTTCTCTATTTAAAGTTTCAACTAATTCATCTGTATTATCTATATCTAAGGCATACGCAAATATATTTTTAAATACATTGCTTTGCTGTGTTGCAGATAATGAAGAATAAGCACTTGAATTCACATCCGGATATGATAAAATATCCATTTTATTTACAGCAATATCTTTTAAGTCTACCCATGTTGTTTTCAGAGTATAATTTGTCAAAAAATAATCTGTAATATTTTTACGCAGTTCTTTTTTATCAGTCATATTTGCTAACATAGCTTGAATTTCATTTGCATATAAGTTTTTTTGCTCATCCAATAATAATTCAAAAATATATAAACACTCATCGCCGCAATTACTATATTCAGTAACTGTATCAAACACTGCAATAAAATCATCAACAGATAATTCTTTTAACTCAGCTATTACTGCAGTTTGAGGAACCGATTGTGAAAATACAGTTTTTGTTAATGTTAGTGTTTCAGCACCAAAATCAATATTCACATATACATCTGTAATAGGTGTATCTATTGGTAATAATATATCGTTCAAGCTAAAGCTTTTCTCATTTTTTATATTGTTAATATATAACAATTCACCGTTTTCATTTAATATAGTAACAACATATTCAACATCTGATGCTCCGTTTCCGGAAATATCAACCAAAAGATTGTCTTTTGAATAATCAAACTTACAACTAAAGCTATTACTTTCATTACAAAATCCGGTAAAGTATGTAACACACAATAAGCATAACAAAAAAATACCAACTTTTTTAATCATTGCCTTCACCTCTCTGACTTATTCACAATCATACAAAAACGCATCGATAACTTGTCCGTGACGGTATTTTAATACACCAAAATAATATTCACTTGGGAAAATATTTTCAGCTTTAATTGAATTAAAGCTTATAGGATATATTTTATCAGTTTCACTACAATAATAGGTAACACCGTGCACTGTTCTGTCTGACAAAATATAAGAATATGTTCCTCTCATAAATTGAGCATAATCTCCTTTGAGACTACTAAAATAACCATAAACCATCAAATCATCATTATATATCCAACTGCCCAAAATCAATTTATCTGCATCTTTTATCAAATTCTCACTTGCTAAATAATCATCGGTAACAACATCGTTTTTACTGTGATACATAACTTTTACTTCAACTAATTTATCATTGTAATCAAAAGCCAATCTGATAACCATACCTCTTTTTAGTTGTGATAAGATATTTGAAAAAACTGAAGTTCTTGATGTAATAAATTCCTGCTTTTGTCCCTGATAATAACCACTGATTGAGTATTGTTCTGAACCAAACTCGTCAATTATTTTTGAATAATCGTCATACATTACATACTTATAATCACTTGCCGAAATTTCGGTTGATTCAGATCTGTCCAACACCAATATTTCTAAAGGTGACAGTGGATCGTTTTTGCCAAACGCATGTGTGCAAGTAATACGGTCTTTAATATCTTTTAAAAGAAGCATATTAAATTCATATCCGTCATCGTTATAACCAACATCTAAAAACATAGTATTTTCATCGCACGGATACTTGCCTCCTAATATATCTTCAACATAGTATGTCTTTTTCAATTCCTCGTCCAATCTTTGATATATTCCATTATCCTTGTTTACATCACTTGGAATATTGGGCGAGCCACTAATAGTGTATAATTCCTTAATTTCAAGCGAGCTGTTTGCACGATATTTAATCATTTGAGATTTTAACTCACCATTACTGTCACACAATTTATTTACAATCTGCAGCGTTATATCTGATATGTTTTTATAAGGTACGCCATCAATATAAACTTTGTCACTTATAGAATATACACCGGTTCCCGAAGAATTAAAAAGCTTAAGCATTATTTTTTCATCTATTTTTGAATTATCCGGCAAACCTACACCATAAACATAAGCATATTTGATATTATTGCCGTCATCTATGGAAAAATAAGCTACATCACCAAATGAATTCAAATATGCTACAACATAATAATCTACATTCGGAATTTTATCATTTAACAAATGCTTAGAAATATTCAAATTACCAACTTCTTCAAATCCGGCAATCGTAACAGTCTTATCATCATAGCTTTTTATAGTACCTTCGAACAAATCATCACATGCATATATTTCAAAATGTTTTTCGTCTGTACTATAACCTATAGACAATATCGTACCTATTGAAATATCCTTTATAGTACCAAGTTTACCGTCTTTATATATAGCATATGAAACATCATCTGCCGACAAGTCAATGTATTTATTATTACCATAACGCAAAGTTAGAGTAGAATTACTTGTGTTTACTGTTTCTACGATATTATTTTCGTAATTAACAATATTGACTGCATCATACCCTCCATCATTATCATAATCAATAATTGTTATCCAACCATTTAACGGAACAAACAATGAAGCATCTAATGTTGGTACTGCAATGCCGTTATATATAATATCATACCCATACTTAAGTTTATACTTAACTGTTCGTTTACCACTGTATACTAAATAGCAATTATTATCAAAGCCACTTATTTCCTCATCTGTAAATCGTAATATATCTTGCTTTTTGATGCTTTTAATACTGATAATTTCTTTGCTGTCTCTAAAATAAACACCAATTTTCTGACCTAATTTTTCATTATCAATTTTAAAACCTTCCGCCAAATAATACTGTGTGCCATCAATCGCAATCATATTTAATGGTGTCTTTGAATTAAAATTCAAATCAGTGTATTCATTGGCAGAAAAAATACCTTCCGAATAACCAATCTCATGTACATCCGAGAGTATTGTTGGCCCAGCATCCTTATATTCAACATATTCTCCCCTGACGTTTGTAATAATATTAGTGGTCGTGTTTATCATATTGAAAATCATATTAACAGCATCGGCTCTGGTAAGATATGTATTTTCATTATCAACGTATTTTAAAATACCTTTTCTATTCAAAATTTCAAAATAACTGTATAAAGAACCTCCCTTTGCTTCAGCCACATCAACTAATTTAAGAGCTTTCGCTATGGCTTTATATGCCTCATTCTTATTAACATTTTCAGTTGGATTGAACTTATTGGTTTTTGCAACATACCCCAAATCAGCGGCCATTCCTATTTCTGATACTGCAAAATTTTCTTCATCAACATCCTTAAATATTATGTTTCCAGAAGCCCCTGAGTAACCATATACAGCATTAATAAATATTGAGTAAAATTCAGCCCTGGTAATTAAATTATCTTGTTCAAAATTTCCGTTCGGAATATTGAATTTCAAACACCCCAGTGCATTCAACAGATTTAATCTATCAAGCAACTCAGTATCTGCTACATCTGTAAACTCTATCATACTTACTTTATCTGTTTTTGCAACTGTTCCGTACACATATACTTCACTTATACATTTGTATGACTTGTTATCACTTGGCCTTACACGAACGTATCTATACGGATTATCAGTTTTAACCGATAAGCTCTTTAATTCCTTGTGAGCTACCGCTCCTATCGTTCCAACGGTATATACATTGCCCGAAAAATCCGCATCATTAGATAATTCTACTGTAATATTTCCTCTTGAACCCGCCTGGTCAAGTTCCATACGCGGTGCAATAGTGACAGAATCTATTTTATACCATTTTTCCAAATCTATAATCGCCCAAACAGGTGTTCCGCTGTTGGATGACCACAATGTAGATGTTGTTCCGTCAGTTATGTTTTGACCGCCATAATCAATTCCATGTGGTTCGCCGGAAACAGTAACAGGTTTATTCAATGCAACATTAACCTTAGACTCAGCAAAAGCTATTTGAAAAGACATAGCAACAATTGATATTGCAATAATTAATGTAAAAACACGCTTCATTTATTCACACTCCATTTTTAAATTAATACAGGTAACTGTTTAGTCTATCAATTACAACTGCTACCTCCGCTCTGTTAATCAAATCATCCGGTAAAAAGCAACCATTCTCATCACCTTTTATTATTTCTAAAGCGCAACACAAATCAATGCTACTCACATATTCATCAGAAAGATGTGATGTGTCTTTAAATGTTGAAGCAGCTCCTTCAATATTACTTAAATAATATCCACAGCTTGTATTTAACACGCGTGCTACAAGCTTTATGACTTCTTTACGCGTTATAGCTGCATTACCATTAAATTCACTTGTATACATTTTATCTAACAATCCATCTTTTTCAGCAATTGCAACACTTTTATAATACCAATCCGATTCATCAATATCAGAAAAGTCACTTATTTCACCATTATATTCTTTTTTCAAAGCTCTGCACAACATAGTAACAAGCTCAGCTCGTGTTACAGTATCATAAGGAGCATATAATGTTTCTGTTTTTCCATTTATAATACTGTTGGCATAAAGCTCCTCAATAGATTTCTTTGCCCAGGATATATCGGTAATATCTTCAAATAAGATTTCATCTCCTGATCGGTGCAATGTAACAATTCCCATTCCCATCATACCAAAAAAGCCGGGATTTCTGATAGCCGCTTCATTATCATCCAATTCATCAAATACTACATTTCCGTTTGCTTTCATTATAATACGAACTCCATTTTCCTCATTTATGGTTTGAAGAGTAACATCATTTACAGAATTCATCTTAAATGAACCTAACGGAATATCGTCACGAATAAATACACGTTTTCCTCCACTATTGCGTTGTAATTCAATCACATCATTTTTTATAATAATTATGTAACAATCTGATGTTGACAAATAGTTAGACGGACCTTGTGAGCGTAATATAAAACCGCCATAAAGGTTATGATTAGGAATAGATACAGATGCTTTTATGAGAGTATCATCAAATTTGTATTTTAAATAAGCACCATGCTTATCACCTTTAAATAAAAGCCCATCCTCACCATAGCTTAATGTTTCATCGGGATCAGTAATATACTTTTGGTTAAACAGTATTTCGCCCGCCAAAAACTCCGGTTCATCATATAATTTCGCTTGTTTTGCCAAATTTTCCATATTTATTACTTTCTGTTCATCACCAACAGATTGAATTTTTATATTATAATTATCAGATGTAAATGCACCACTGTTTACAAAAGAATCCATTAATTTTTTTAAATATGGTATTATCAATTCCTGCTGCTCACACAAAAACAGAAACGTCTTTTCCTCAGCTGCATATTGGGGCATATATTGATTCTTTTCAAAATATTTTATAGCATCTTTTAATTTATTAAACTCATCACTGCTATCTTCTGTAACTAAACCATTTACAATAGCTGTATCTAAAATAAATTTAGCTTCCAGCATTATATTTGTAAAATTACGCGTTTCCCCATATCCTAAATAAGACATATGTAGTTTTTCCATTGAATAATCCATATTTTGTTGATATTCTTTAACACGAACTACATCAGCACAATCACGCAAATGCCAATAGCCTTCCTCTAATCCGGCATAATCAGCAATAGCCTTTGCTTCTTTCGGCATATTTCCCCTGATAAACAACTTATTATCAACAATATAGCTGTCCAAAGCACCTAAGTTGTTTCTCGGAGTACTTGAATAATTATCAAAAACTCGTATGTTTACAGAATCGCTACTCCAAGGAGTAAAGGCTTCTACTGTATTTTCCAGAACATTTTGTGTAATGCTTATATCTGCAGATCCGTTATCAGGATATATTCCTGCTCCGGTCAATATATCTCGTACATAGTTCCCCTTTATTTCTTCATTCTGCTGAGTACCTAAGCTGTATATTCCACCGCCATCACAGCCATCGAGCATAGCCCCTGAAATAAAATTATAATTTACCTTATTATTTTTTGCCGTACGTCTTTCATTCATATGAAATGTAGATAAAGCCCAACCATAGCCGAATGAAATGGCTGTATAGGGTGAATTATAAATTTCATTATGTAAAATTTCAGTATCTGTCACATAATAAACAGACATAGATGCTGCCGACTGCTGAAAACGTGCAACATAATTAAATACGTTGTTCGACACAACATTATTGCTGCAGATTTCTGAGCTTGGCATGCCATTTAAATCTTTTGTAAATACGCGAACATTATACATTTTCATTGACTTTCTGTCAGTTTGAACATATCTTACATATCTATACTTTCTATTCAGAAAAACGTTAGCTGTCCATCTTTGATTGTTTTGTTTTGTAATTTTGTTATACTTTCCGTCACACTTATTAAGAACATCATACTCTAAAAAATCAGGTGTAGAAGATCCCCAAATTTCAAATTCACCTAAATTTGATTCATAATCAATTTCCACCATATTTACAGTATAATGATCACCAAGATCAATAGTAAGCCACGGAGTATACTCATCAGCCGTTGAAGAGATTACCGTGCCAGACCTTAAATATTCATCAGTAATCGCAAAAGCACCTTCAGAGCCGGATAAATCATTGCTTGCAGTTACTTTTTTGTTATATGCAACATTAGTCATACCAAGCATTGTATCCTGAATATCTCTTTGACCCGGCGTACCCATATTAAAGCCTGAGCTTGCCAAATCATAAAATACATTTCCGTCAATTATACTGTTCGAAACACCTTCATACACACCAAGTCCAACACATTCTGATTGCGTGAACATGTTTCCTTTAATCTGTATATCTTCAGCATTATTGACCCAAACACTTGCTGACTCAAGCGATCTATTAATTCCGTTATACTCAGATTTTGAATCATATACAAGCCTGTGTGTTGTTTGTGTATGAATATACACACCATCTCTTAATGTAAGTTCGTCTGCGTGTGCAAACGTAAACCCTTCAAAGGATATATTTTTAGCTTTGTTAAAAGCGTTTTCTCCTTGTAGCTTCATAACTACCGGAAGATATGGGACAATAATTTCCGCATTTTCAATATCCAAATCGGCAGGTTTTTTGTAATACATTGTTCGTTCACTGCTGTCATAGTAAAATTCATTTTCCTCAGTCATAAGAGAATACTCGTTATAAATATGAAAAGCGTAAACTCCTGTACCGGTTTCATGAAGTCCGCCTTTATCGATGAATTTAGTTCCGTTAAAATACACTACTGAATTGCCGGATTCATCCTCACCAATACCATAAATAGGGGAAGAAGTTCTTCGCCAAGACCAACGATACACCAAAAAAGATTCGTTTGGCTTTACCATATTTGATAAGTCTGCATTTGAAATTACTAATCCGGGAAACTTTGTATCCGGATGATAAGTAATATTTGTTGAACGATAGATTTCTTCGTTATGTGCCATAACTGCAGACTTTCCGTTAACATACAAGCCGCCGACCTTTTGGTCCCCAAAATATTCAGGCAAAACTACTTTGTATATATCGCCATCATGCTTAGTAAAGCCTTCAACCTTTCTGCCGCCCGAAACAACAGTTTTCATATTATCACCGCGCCATATCACACGATGTCCGTTAAACCCCGAATCCGCCTCACTAAGTTCAAATGTTTTATCTAAAAAATATGTTCCCTCTCCTACGTTAATTATAATATCTCTATCTATAGTTTTGTTTATTTTTCTTACCTCTTCAGCTGCTCTTTCCATAGTTGCAAAAGGCTGTGTTTTTGTTCCTTGTGCATTATCGTTACCATCAACTGATACATAAATTTCATAAGCACTACTCGGATTATCAGCAAAAACACTTAATTGACAAAATTCTATAATCATAAAAGTTGCCAATATAATAGCAATGCCCTTTTTAAACATACCTATTATCCTCCTATTCAAAAATAACAGTATCAACATAAGGATCAATTTGCATTAAATCCTCTATGAAATACACCTTAACCGCATACTTTCCTGTCTTACGTTGTGAAACAGGAGAATTTATTTCAAGATTGAAATTTGCCTTTATATCCGGCGCAATTTCATATTTTTGCACAGAAATTTTTTCAGTATTGCCATCAGGTGCATATAAAGCCATAATTGCATATACGTTCTTTGTTTCTGTACCACAATTAATTATATCACCTGTTGCACATATTACATCACTATTTATATTGCTAATCTCATTGTTTCCATCAGTAAATTTTAAATTTTCAATATATAATAAATAGTCGCCGCTATATAGCTTATAAAACGTCAGTATTTCACTAATACTGTTTAATCCGCTATTTGGCATATATCTGATAAATTTTGATTCAGTACCACCATTAAGATTTATAACAGAATGGTTTTTAATTGGAAAATATTCTGCTTTACCATCAAAACAGGTATTATAGAATTCATCCTCATTGCGCAAAGCACAGTCAATAGAAAATTGATTTTCACCTGTTTTTGAGCTGATTATTTGCATACCAACAGGTATTCCGACGTTTCCAACAGATAAGATTTTAGGTTCTGATATTTCTTCACTATCTGAATAGTCTCTGTTATTTAATATCTCATCAGTTCCTGCTATATCGCCTGCAAGCTTATATTCAACATTTTTTTGTACAAATACACTTATTTCTGCAAAACCAAAAACATTTGGTGTGCAAGTCCAATCATCATTATTAATAACACATAAATTTTTAAACTGTTCTCTGTTTTTAGGTTTAACCTTTATATATCTGACATAATTTAATGGTCTGACAGCTATATCATAATGCGTATCCGCAACTAAAGGCTCAAGCCACACATCAGCAAGCTTTATACCATCATTTTCAAAGTTACCAGTAGCACTGCCATAAAAATCTATAAGCTGATAATTTGAATCAGACTTTCCTCCCCATTGATTGTTCATCCAGCCATTCAAACTACCAAAATTAAAACTTCTCACATTATACCATCCACCAAGGTCAACTATAAATTCTTTTATAGCGTCTTTAGAATGTCTTTCGGATATCCAACACAAGTTACCACCGCCGCCTGAACCCAAGCCATCAACAGCATAACTCGGTTTAACAAGCTTATCATTATTATAATAAGATGTTGCGGTTGCATTTTTATTAAGAGCAACATTTATCAAATCAACGTTTTCGACTACGGTGTTGTCAATATCATAACCTAAAACATATATTTCTGAAAATGCAACCATAACTCTGTCAGATGTGTACAACCTGACTTTTGATATCTGCTTTTGAGACGGCAAGTCATAGCTATAGAATTTATTGATTACTGAATTATCTACATCTGCAAAGCTGATTTCAAATTCACCGGCTTCTTCCCAAAGTTCGGCATCATTATTAAATATCTGTAGCTTTAAATCATAAGGCTGAGCAGTAACTGCAGCTGCCACCTCAATTTTTTCGCAATAATATGCATTTTGTAAATCAATTTCAATCCACATTTCAGGATAAGATGAACTTGCTTTTGAGATAAAGTATTCACCTTCGTTAATTATACCATCAGTCAACATTATCTCATCAGCACTTAATCGGTTATCCTTGTGTGAAACTGTAACAGGCTTATTTAATGACAAATTAACTGCTGACGCTTGTAATGGAACAGAATACACCTCGGCAAATACAAAAGTATTTGAAAAAATCATATTTAATAATATTATAAAACAAATAATCAAACCTTTTTTTCTCATTGCTTAT
>JAZNGX010000052.1:0-2169 GCA_045576675.1 Clostridia bacterium
TACTTCCGCTGTCTGCAACAATTTCGGGAGCTGTTCCCCAGTTTTTTACCCACAATGCTGAGTTGTAGTTATCATCAAAATCCTGCAATAGTGTCAGTGTGTGCTTTTCAGGAACGACGGGAACCAACTCTGTTGGGATAGACTCGCTGTCAGCAGCAAATGCACACATTGTGCATAGCATACATACTGCCATCAATAGTGATACTAGCTTTTTCATCTTTTCATCTTTCCTTTCTGATTTTTATTTTAAATATCTTCTCAATTCTGAACCAGATTTGCTTAATTCCTGTGCAACCCATTTTGCAACCTGTATTGCACCTTCCTCGCAAAAATGAGTATAATCTGTCTGATATCTGATTCCGTGATTTGGATGTGTCGCAAGCTGTGTCTCTGTCAAAATACCTCTTTCAACAAGATTGTGCAAATAAAGAGTGTTTTTAATATTGGTCATACCTGCTTTTGAATTGTGTGCAACGTTTATTGCATTAACATCAAGCAACTCAATACCATTTGCATAAGCAACCTCTTTCATAGCCTTTGGATAATCATATGTTACCCCATCAACCTCTACAATCATTGTATTGGCAGTTGAGCATCCGTTAGGTGATGTTATAAATATAATTTCCGCACCCTTTGCCTCTGCCTCATCTATATATTTTTGTAAGTATGTTTTATATTCTGCTATCGTTGACCTTGCTTCAGTATCCGAGCTTGTATAACGGTCATTTGCCATCAAACAAAGCATTACATAATCGCCAGGTTTTAAGCTGTTAACAATATTCCCCCAGTAATTACTATAAAATGTTTTAGTACTTGTTCCGCCGACAGCTCTGTTATAAACATCAACCTCAGACACAAAGTTGTTTTGCATAAACATTCCCCAGCCGGCTAGCGGATAAAAGCTTGAATCGTATGAGGCTGTCAAAGAATCACCTACAAGGTATACGCTGGTTTCAGGACATACAACCGTTTTACCTATAGGCGCTAAAGATGCCAAATCTTTCACCAACATTGTTTTAAATATATATTGGCTGATATCACCAGGCAGGCTGTAGTCAAACGAAACCGGAACAGTTGTTGAACCTGTTCCCTTTTTGTCATAGCCCTTCAAGTTAAGTTCATCAGATACTCTAACAGTATAAAGCTTATCACCGTTGTAAACTGCAACAACACAGTTTGCATTAATGTCTTCAGAATAATTATTTACAATTTTTGTAGTATGAGTAACAGTGCTGTTCTCATTTTCAAAAAGTGCTGAAGTCACTGATATTTTTTCAGGAATGTTTGAAGTTGAAATGTATATGTTATCTACTGACATCATTGCAGCACTTGAACTGTAAAGACTGAAGCCGCCACCTGCCAAAGACGTACCTGTGTATGTAAAGGTATATGCAGGTATTTCTTTATTGTTCCAGTAGAATTTAAGCGAATTGGGTGTTTTCTCCAGCTTTAAGTAGCACCATTTACCTGCATCTGCATACATATCAAAAGCTGCTGTTCCTGCCGTTCTGGATGTATATGTAGTTTTTCCGTCTTTTATTACAACAAACGAAGGCACCTGAGTTGAACCATCAACGTTGAAATAGAAGTTATTCGCACATTCCGCAGTACCCCAATATCTGTTAAATTTAATTCCGGGCCAGCTGCTTGTAATTTTGCCGTCTGTGTATGTATAATCATACTTAACATTCATTTCGATTGTATAATTATTTCCAAGCTGAAGGTCAGGAATCAAATAACTGCCCAGGAAGTTATACGCCTTGTCTGTTCCGTTAAAGCCTGTTACAAGACTACCTTTAACATTATAATTTTCTGTATAGCCCATAGCTTGTAATTCTTCAATGCTTCCTGTTTCAAGATTTTCAAAATCCTGATATAAAACCGTGTATCGTGTAGAATCCTCCTCTACCTTAACGATTTCAACAGGAACTTCATACTTTGAAATCAAAAGATTGTCAATATATACCTTATCAATTGAGCCATTGAAGCCCAAGCCGTTTGCGTTTACAAAATTATCGTATGACACAACCAAAGTATCGTTAAAATAAATCTCGAGATTACTGCCTGATACTGTTGCAGTTATTTTAACCCACTTACCAAAGAATTCATCTCTTTGTGCTTTTGTTAAATAGTAATACTGTGTAGTATTATCAGTCTTACCAACGCCGT
>JAZNGX010000053.1:0-35071 GCA_045576675.1 Clostridia bacterium
AAACACACTTTTACGGATGTATTAATTTAATCATCCTCCAACAATTTTGAGGGAGAAATTTTTAAAACCTGAGCAATTTTAAAAAGTGTTTCTAAAGATACACCTCGAATAGTACCTGTTCCTTCAACTTGTCCTATAAAATTGACGCTTTTGCCTATAAGTTCTGCAAAAGCTTCCTGTGTATATCCGGATTTTTTTCTATAGTAAGCAATTTTTAAGCCTAAGGTTATATATCGGTCAGGAAATTCCGTTTTCATTTTTCTCACTCCTTGACATATATTTTATCAATAAATAAAACTAATTATAATTTAACTAAATTATATGTTTATTTACTTAAAGTAAATAATATTGTATAATAAAAAATTTGCAAGAAACACAACAATGAAATTTGTAACAAACTTGTATATCAATGTAAAAAGCAGTTTTATAATTATTTGTTGTCAAATTATAATTCGCATTAAGAAAACACTGGTTAAACTTCGGTTTAATCAGTGTTTTCTTAAGAAGATGTTTAGCTTATTATGTAGTGGTCAAATATTCTTAAGTCTTTACCGGTTTCATCTTTACCTGTTTTAACATCGTTGTTCATAGAGGAGGCATAGTATCCGCTTGCGTGAAGTCCGTCGTTTTTACGGTTGATTATAAGAAATGAATTTTTACTGTTGTCCTCTACAACAGGTAACCTGCCTGACGGATGGTTTGGTGCGTTCTCTTTCCGTAAGCATCTGATGAAATTTGCGGCTTCTATGTAGTGCGTGCCTTTTGTGAAATAACGCTCGTAAACGTGGCTGTGACCATAGCTTACTGCATTTACACCGTACTGTGAGAAAAGGTCAATTAAATATTCACAACCATCAAAGGGATATGTAACGTTGCCGTTTTCGTCAACATCAGGGTCACAAAGATTTGGCTGAACATCAGTACCTTTGTTAAGCAGATGCCAGTGAATTATAACCCATTTGAATCTTGCTTTTGCAGATTTTAAATCGTTTATAAGCCATTCTCCCTGCGGTGTATCGGGCAAAAAGGAGTCAACAAGCTTCCAACCCGGTGCTGAGTATGCATCCCAGGTGAACCAACGGTGTACACTTAAAGAAATAATATGCATATCGCTGTAATCTACAGAATACCAGCGTTTGCCGGTAACGGAAGTATCATCGCAGGGGTAGTATGTTCTGAATAATTGCATAAAAATTTCCCAGTTGTAATTGTGTAAGTACACGCTTTGTTCGGGGTTTACAAGCGGCAAAAGATTGTTAAGCTCGTGATTGCCCGGGCATACAAAAATAGGGCAGTGTTGCAAAAGCTCAACGCCCTCTTGTTGTAAGCATGGGAAAAAGGCACACGTTGCAACGCTTTCGTTTTGCCACGGCTCTTCGAGGTCAAACCAGTCTGTTGCCTGAGAGGCAATTGTGATTAAATCTCCTGAATAAAGCAAAAAGTCAGGTTTTTCAGCCGCGATTTCTTTTATGATTTTGTCACTGCCGGGATAGCTCTGCAGGTCGCTTAACTGTGCGAAACGATAAGGCTCACCTATGATTGGTGCGGTTTTAAAGCTGTAGGTTTTTGTAACACTTTCTCCCGAAATACATTTGTAGAAAACCTTTTGACCATAGTCAAGCCCTTCTATTTTTGCAACGCACTGCCAAAAGGTGGTGTACGGATTTGTTTCTACTATGTATGAATAGCCTTCTTCTGATACAGGTAGTCTCAGACCTGTTAGTTCAAAGCACTGTGCCTCAATAGTGTATGTATTTTCATCATTCTCAATTTTATATTCTACAAAGCTTTGTATTGGTTCACGCTGAATCCATAAAATTTCCATTTCCGATGAAGGATTAAGCGTGAGAAGGTATGGTTGTGTAATAAATGCTTTTTTCATAAAAATCACGTCACTCCGTTATCAGTGAAATTGCGTTATTACGCATATAGTCTGTGAGTGCTTTTGTGTCATTTATATATTCTGGTACAAGTATTCCGCCGCGTCCGACATCGCCGATGTCGTGAAAATCACTGCCTGATGATACACGTAAGCCGTTGCTTTTTGCCCATTCGTATGCCAGGCTGTTTTTTTCATGAGGATTTCTGCCGTTGTATATTTCTGCACCATGCATAAGTGTTGGGATACGTGGAGTACTTAAATTTCTGAATGGGTGAGACTGATATAACAAAAAATCGTTTTGTTCACAGGCATCAAAAAGCTCTTTTTGCGACATATTGTACATTTCAGGGTTTTTGCGGACAAATTCAGGCGTAACTCCATATATTAAAAAATCATCGTGTGTTCCTGCCATTGTTACTTCTATTCCAAACCATACGTCGATGCCGTAAGTCTTACCATATTCGTGTGCGGAATTAAAGGTTTCAATATAGCGTTCTGTTCGTTCAGTCGCCGTGTTGCCCATATGAGGGATAACAACGTCTGAATAATGATTTGTAAGTATCAGAATGTCAAAGCCTGCCTGTGCATAAAGCTTTATTGTATCATGGGCGGACTGTTTTCCGCAAGGACTGCCCTCACTTGTATGAGCGTGTGTTTCAATACGCTTTGTTTGTATTCCGTTTAATTTATCATTGTTATTAAGCTTCATTGCACTTTGTCTCCAATTTGTATTGTTACACAGGTGAATTCGTCTTCCTGTGAATTATAGATTACTGAACATGTGTTTCCATATTCTAAACGAAGTCGCTGACGAACATTTTTAATCCCGTAGCCTAAATTATTGCCGTCAGTATTATTCAGCTTTTCAAGCTTTTCAGGCGAAATGCCGTAGCCGTTGTCATAAACAGTGAAAACAATTCCGTTTTCATTGGACTCGCACGAAATTTTTATTTCACAATTCTGTCGTTTGCCTGCAAGCCCGTGAATTATTGCATTTTCAACAAAGGGCTGTAAAATAAGGTGCAGTATTTCTTTGTTTCGTAATTCATCAGGAATATCAGGTGTGAAATTATATGTTTTGTTGTGTGATACTTCGTTTATATAAACGTAATGCTTAAGCATATCAATTTCTTCTGATATTGTTACATACTTTTTGCCCTTGCTTAATATTGAACGGTAATAATCCGTCATATTATCAATCATATCTGGGATTTCAGTGTCGCTACTGTTGTATTTGTATGCCTTTAACCTGATTGCCGAAAGAGAGTTGTAAAGCAAATGCGGTTCGATTTTGCTTTGCAAAAGTTCAAGCTCAAGCTTTCGTTTCTCCAATTCGCTTTTGTACTGCAGGTCAGATACATTTTTAACTTTTTGCATAAGACTGCTGATGGTGTTTTTTATAATGCTTAGCTCACGTGTTTCGTTTGGTGCGGCGTTTAAGCTCATATCCAAATCCAGAACGTCATATTCATCAAGTTGCATAATAAAATGGTTTATATCCTGAGTTACACGTGAGGTCACTATGTATGTAAGATATATAAGTGCAAGAATAAAACAAAGACATAAAACAAGAAACAGTACAATGTATTTAAGGTACATTGTGTTTATTTTTGCATAGTTAATTGGTGCGGTTACAATATGTTCCTGGTTTATTGGCACCCATATTATGCTTGAGCTTTTGTTCAGCTCACTGCTTTTTATGATTTCAACATCTAAAGCCTCAGGTGCTTCGGGGATGTACATTTTGCACTCAAGTATACAACCCTTGCTTAAAGGTGTTTTCCTGTAAAGCTTGAAATAAATCTTTTCGCTTCCGTTTTCTTTGTAAATAGTGTCGTCCCAAAAAACATTGGAATTATCAAGTAAGAATTGTTTTTCGATTTCTCTTGAATTTTTAAGACGTGATATATGCTGAAGATATTTGTTTTCATAAACATCGCTGTCTGAAAAATAAATTATAATGCTGTCAGTATGCTGCAGTGAGCTTGTAATATTATCCATATATGCAGTTATGGAATTGTTGAATTCCATTTTTTCCATACCTGTTTCGTGAGAACGGTTCAAATTATCAATAAGATAATTGTATTTGAAAATATTTTCACTTGTTTTCATGGTAATTGCAAATGCCGAGTTAACCTTGTTTGCATATTCATCAACGCTTTTTTGTGTTGAACGGATTTCGTTGTTTTTATAGTTTGAACATATAAACGCACATATTATAAATATACCAATAAGCAAAGGTATTAATGTAATAAGGAGATTGTTGTAGAGAATTTTAAAGAATATGCTGCTCCGTTTAAACATTTATACCACTCCTTGCTCATATTATTGTCCCTGTTGAAATTCTTTTGGTGTCTTGCCTGTGTATTTGCGGAATATTTCCGTAAAGTGTGCCTTGCTTTTGTATCCAATTTCTTCAGCCACCTCATACACTTTAACATATGGGTTTTGCAACAGCTTTTTCGCTTCCTCCATACGCTTTGCAAGCAGATAATCAAAGATTGTTTTGCCTGTGTACTTTTTAAATAATCTTTTGGCGTAGCTTGCACTTATGTACATATTTTCGGTTATATCCTCAACACACGATATGGTTTTGTAATTCTTTTCGATGTATTGCATAATATCTCTTGTTATTTTTTCGTACTTGCATTTTTCACTGTCATTTAAGAATTTAAGCACAACATCAAGAATGTTATAAAGCCATTGTCTTGTATTTTTTATTGTATCAAAATTATCAATTTTGTTCCACACTACATCAGATTGCTCAAACAAGTCGTTGAAATTAAGGTTTCGTTCAATAAGCAAAAATTGCAGTGAAGTAACAACTGACAAACAAAGGGTTTTAATATATCCCTTTGTAAGATATATGTCGGCGGGATAGTATTTGTCCATAAATGCATTAAGTGAAGCACTACTGTCATCCAGCATAACGTTTATATCGTCTTTTAATTTAACAGGATCAAGGTTAAATTCTGCCATAGGCAGCTCTTTATAATGAAATACAAATTCATCATCACAAGCAAGGTTGTTTTCCAAGGCGCGTGAAGCCTGACTTAACATAAGCCGTGCGTCATAAAGAGTACTGTGAACAAGGCTAAGACCAGCTTTCATTTCCGTGTTAAATACTGATTTTAAAGTATCTGATATATTTTTTAGTATAGCAGTTATGCAAGACATAAAGCTTTCCTTGTCGTTGCTTTGCTGCATAAATATTATTGCACATTCTGTTTCAGATTCAATTACGGGATAACAACTCTCAGACTGCTTTTTTATAATATCAGCAAGCTGATAGATATTACAAGTTTGTGCTGTGATTTCAAGCTTTGCGACAATAAAAAGACTATAATTGTGGAAATTTAGGTTATGTATTGTGCTTTCAAGATATTGCATATTAATCTGCGACGAATAAAGCAGTTGATACAAAAAATTTTCTCTGAAAACATCAAGGCTTTCGTTTATCATTTTATTTAATTCAGAGTATTTTTTCTGTTCTTTTATTTCTGATATAATTTTTTCAACTCCGGCTTTTAGTTCGTCCGGCTTTATTGGCTTGAATATATAAGAAGCAACATCATTGTCTATTGCACTTTTGAAATACTTCGGGTCATCGTGACAGCTCATATATATGTATTTGGTGTTGGGACTTACAAGCTTTGCCTGCCTTGTCATTTCGATTCCGTCCATAATAGGCATAACAACATCCGTGATGACAATATCAGGCTTAATCTTCTTTATAATTTCCAAACCCTCTTTGCCGTCACGTGCACATTCAATTGTGTCAATGTTATATTCTGACCAATTAATGTATGCAAGAACGCTTTGCAACTGTATTTCATTGTCATCTACAATTAAAAGCTTGTACATATAATCCCTCCGTTATTACGATAATAACATCAAAGAAATGCTTTGTCAAATGGTAATGGTTTCATTGGGTACAATAACATATTTTTTAATTCAATAGTGTAGTTTACAAATTTGTTACAGAAGTTTAGAATGATATTATAGAACACTGTTTTAGGAGGTATAGTTGTGAATGCAGTGAATGTAAAAAGTAACAGTGTATGTAAAAAAAGCGGTTTTGTATACAATGTCAAACGACATGCTTATGACTATGCATTGATATTGCCTGCAATGATTTTCGTTTTTGTTTTTGCATATCTGCCGCTTTTAGGAAGCGTTATGGCGTTTCAGGATTTTGATATTATGGATGGTATACTTGGTAGCAAATGGGTTGGACTGGATAATTTTAAAACTATTTTTTCTCAGCCTAATATGTTAAACGCAGTAAAGAATACATTGATTTACGGCGTGGTTATTTTGTTCGGTGCGTTTCCGTTCCCGATACTTCTTGCAATACTGTTTAATGAACTCAGAAATGTAAAATTCAAAAAGATTGTACAGACGGTTTCATATATGCCATACTTTTTGTCGTGGATTTCGGTTATTGGTCTGTTTTATTCTTTTTTAGCAACGGAAGGACCGATTAATCAGATTTTAGGGCAGATTATCGGAGAAAGCTTTGTTCCTAAAAACATTCTTATGGAAAGCGAATACTTTTTACCTATTATATTTATGTCACATCTATGGAAAAATGTTGGCTGGGCATCGGTTGTTTTCCTTGCAGCTATAACGGGTATAGACCCGACATTGTATGAGGCGGCTACAGTTGATGGCTGTGGCAAGCTTCGTCAGGTATGGCACATAACACTGCCGTGTCTTAAAACAACAGCGATTGTTATGTTGGTTATGTCTTTGGGAAGCTTGTTTAACACAAACTTTGAACAGCTTTATGGTTTCCAGAATGTTTATATTCAGGAAGAAACAGACGCAATTAACACAATGATTTACAGACAGGGTATTCAGAACGGCAAATACTCTCTTGCCACTGCATTTGGTTTTGCACAGGGACTTGTAACGCTTGTGCTCGTTATTACTTCAAATGCAATCAGTAAGAAGCTGTTTTCAACAAGTATATGGTAGGAGGTCACGAAAGTAATGAAACGTTCAATGGGTGAAAAAGTGTTTAACGTAGTTAATATTGTTTTTATGATTTTGTTATGTGTTGTGACACTTTATCCGTACATTAATCAGCTGGCACTTTCGTTAAACGAGGGCTTGGATGCAATGAGTGGCGGAATTTATCTGCTGCCGAGAAAGTTTACCTTTGAAAACTACAGAGCAGTTTTTTCAAATCCCGATTTTTTAAGTGCGACGGTAATTTCAGTTTTAAGGGTTGTATTGGCAACGCTGATTTCTCTTACAGTAGTGTTTTCTGCGGCATATGGTCTTACAAGACGCAATCTTCCATACAAAAGAGGAATAACGTTGTTTTTAATGATACCTGCATATATAACTGCCGGAGTAATTCCGATTTATATGCTGTACCGTTATCTGCATCTTATAAACAGCTTTTTTGTTTACATATTACCAACAGCATTTTCTTTCTATAATATGGTAATAATAAGGTCATTTTTGCAGGAACTTCCGGCAAGCATTGAAGAAAGCGCCGCTATAGACGGAGCAAATTCTATGCAGACCATGATAAAGATTGTTCTTCCAATGTCGTTGCCTGTTCTTGCAACAGTAACACTATGGGTAGCTGTAGGTGCATGGAATGACTGGACAACTACACTTATGTATGTAACAGAAAAAGATTTATTCCCGCTGCAGTATCTTATGATGCGTCTTATAAAGGAAAGTGAAATTGCACAGCAGATGGCATCAAATGCAGCAATGATGGGCGTGGGAGAGGACACTGTAATACAGACCACGTCGGAATCGGTTAAATCTGCAACTATGATGGTTTCAACATTACCTATTATAGCGATTTATCCGTTTTTACAGAAGTATTTCATAAAAGGCGTTGTTATGGGCGCTGTTAAGGAGTAATTTATAGGAGGTTTTAAAAATGAAAGTAAAAAGAATTATTGCACTTGCTATGGCTGTTGTAATGTGTATTGCACTACTTGCAGCATGCGGCAAGGAGGAACAGACTGTTTCAGTTGACACAGGTGACGGTTATGTACCAACAAAGGAGCTTGAGCTTACCGTGTGGGAAACACAAGGTACTGATTATGCTCCGAAAACTAAAATCAAGAAGAACGTAGTAGAGGAATGGCTTGCAGAAAAGACTAAGGTTACTGTTGAAAATATGTATGGTAACGACGGCGGTCAGTGGGACTCAAAGCTGACAAAGCTTGTTGCAGGTAACAATATGCCTGATATAGTTCACTGCGGTGCTTATCAGGGACCTGCACATTTTAAACGTCTGGATGAGCTTGGTAAGGTGCGTGAGCTTACACCTGAAATTTTGCAGAAATATGCCCCCGATGTATGGGCAAGAACTCCTAAGGAGTGGTGGGACAAAATGACCATCAATGGCAAAATCTTAGGTATCCCGTATTATGGCGATATGAGCAGAACAATGTTCTCAGATGTTGATGATGAAACATATGCATTTATGGAGGAATATTTTAAGGTTCCTGCAGATGATATGACTTATGCAAGCGGCGGTTCTCTTTGGATAAGAGATGATATTTTAGCACAGATTTATCCTGAGACAAAAAGCTATGATGAGCTTGTGGCTTTGCTTGCAGAAAAGAATGCACCTATTGGTGACGAGCTTTTGGATGTCCCTGTTAATTCAACAGAGGATTTTATAGATTTAATGTATAAGATAAAAGACCTTAATATAAAGGAAAATGGCAAAACAGTATATTCATTCGGTTACACAGGCGGTGATAACTGGACAGCACTTGCAATTTTAGGTGCTGAGATGTATGGATACAAAGGTCATCATTACACAGGTACATGGAACTCAGTTACAAAGAGAATGGAAATCCCGCTTGCACACGATTTAATTAAGCAGGCAGCAAAAACTCAGACACAAATGATTATTGATAGAGTTTCAGACCCCGAAAGTCTGGCGCACACATCAGCACAGTACAAAGAAAAGGTTATGAACGGACAGTATGCAATCATTCCTCTTCCAGGAACTGTCGGTATAAACGCACAGCAGCTTAATGATGAGCTAAAGAGTCTTGGAAAAACCTTCCGTTACAGACCGCTTATAACAAATGTTCCTGCACAGAAGGAATATGGTGCATATAAGGAAAATCAGCTTTGGGGTGCATCACTTTGTATCCTTAACACATTAAGTGAAGAAGAAATGTATCAGGTGCTAAACTGGATTAACGTTCAGTACACAGATGAATTTGAGCAGATTATGTTCTGGGGACCTGAATCAGAAGGTCTTTATACAACAGATGAAAATGGCAGACGAGTGTTTACTGACGACCGCTTCAATAAGTATTACATTGATGGCGACACTTCAGCTCTTCCTGAAGAGTCAGACAGACTTGGTCTTCAGGGTATGTCAGCAGTTATGAATGTATTGCCGTTCCAGGGAAGAACAAACGAATGGAACCCTGTTATTATTCACAGAAAGCTTACATACAAGCCAATAAATTCAAGCGGCTTCAGATTTGCAAAGGATAGTGTACATACACAAAACATTGCAACATATCCGCCGTGTCAGGTATGGAGTGCAGTGTATGCTGAAATTCCAGAGGTTGTAACCTTCTGGTCAGAACGTGAACAGTGGGAGTCAAAATTCAAGATTGCAATGGCATCTGACAGTATGGAAATGTTTGAGCAGAAATGGCAGGATGCAATTGACGAGCTTAATAGAATTGTAGATATAGAAGTATTGGAAAATGCAATGACAGAAATAGCACGTCCTCTGGCAGAGGATATAAAATAATAGAAGTTGAGAGGAGAAAATATAATGAAAAAACTTATTTCATCAATCCTGGCAATTACCTTAATTTTAACTATGGTGCTTTCAGTACCTGTAGGCGCAACACCTTACAACGGATATCCTTTTATCTATGAGGATTTTGAGAATGGTTATCCGATTGAAGGAATGGGCTTTCAGCCTGCAGGCTTAACCTGTGGTGAAAGAACAGTTGTAAAAGACCCGACGGGCAGAAGCGGTTATGTTTATAAGACTACTATTGATACAGTGGCAAATACTGTTGGTATGCCACAGTTTATGATTTATACAAATGATATTGGCATAGATATTGGCTCAACAACAAAATCATCAGTAATGCTTTATTTTGCAAACGGCGTTCCTGCTGTTAATAAGCTTTCAATTATTCATACATTAAAATGTACAAACACTTATGAAAATGAAGAAGATGCTAAAACCTGGAATGGTTGGTATGAATGTGCTTTAAAACCTACATGGTCAAAGGGAAACTGGGTTAAATATGAAGCAGACGTAACATGGTCAAAAAATCTTGCTTTCGGAACTTCAGGTGCTTCACAGGTTGCTGCAGCTGATATGGGTACGCTTGACTGGTCAACTCTTGTAATGACTCAGTTCTACTTCCGTTTCGGTGATAACAAAAATCCGTTGTTTACATCAGATACTATGGACGAAGCTACAACAATGCTTACAATGTATTTTGACGAATTTAAGTTTGAACCATACCATAACACAATAGCTCCCGAAGTTAAATATGGAGAAAACTTGCTTACTTTTGGTGACTTTACAAATGGTGAAACATCAGGATTTTATATGAATCCAGACCCGGGAGCCAATAAATCAATTATTTCGATACAAAGTGGGAACCCTGCTACAGATTATTCCGGAAACTACATTAATATAAAAAGCTTGACGGATAGTACGTATGCTTTCAATGCTCTTATGTGGGAGGGCGGAGAACACGCTAATATTGTAATGAAACCAAATCATATGTACGAATTACGCTTTAAATATAGAATTAATAAACTTACATCTTCAAACGGCTCAATATCGTATGATTCAGAAACTGATGAGCCTACAACGGCAGGTATAGCATATCGTTGGAAGATTGACAGTGCGGCAAACTTACAGAATACAAACTATTATGATGCAAACGGCTACTATGGCTCGCGTAACTCTGCTGCAGCTTATAAGGCGGATATGCTTACAGCCGACGGTAACTGGCATGACGGAACGATTGCATGGAAATATGATTTGAAAACTTATATGATACCAACTTATGGTGGGGCAACATTTACCGGTGCTCACTTTGCTCCTTACATGGGTACAAATTTCTGGGCTTCTAATATTGATATGGATTTTGATGATTTTATGCTTGTTGACTGTGGCCCTATCGTAAATGGTGACTTTGAAACAGGTGCAGGAGAAGCTTTAAGATGGGTAAATTCACAGGGAACAGGTGCAACTCAGTCACGCGTTACTTACCCTGTATATGGTTGGGTTTCTGAAGGTCAGATTGCACATAGTGATGACGTTCGTGCAAATGCAGATTCAGGCTCGACAAAATCAGCACTTGTTACATTAAATGCAGGTCAGGGCTTGTGGCAGTTTATCGGTCTTGATTCAACAGAAACAAACAGATATAAATTGTCATTCTGGGCGAAGGGCAACAACCTTGCAGATGGCGAAACAGCAGATATATGCTTCTATTTAGACAGAGATGCTAAAGTAGATGGTCAGACTAATGAAGTTTATAAGGTTCCTGATTACCAGTTCTACACAGGTGCAAATCAAATGGTTCAAGGCGGTTGGGTACTTGGTAATGCTGTCAAGGAATGGAAGCTTACAAACGAATGGCAGTATTATGAAACATATATCAGCACAAATTTCCCTGTATATGATGACAGAGAAAGCTTGCTTAACAAAAATGTAATTACAAGACAGCCACAGATGAAATTCCTTGTAAACAATGGTGGTGCAGGTTCATTCTATATCGATGACGTTAAATTAGAGGGGGCACCAAAAGCTGCTCCTGAGGTTTCTGACTTTGTGGTTAGCGGTTATGCAGACCCAGGCAAGGAAATAAGTGTTGATTACACATTCACAAATGCTCTTGGTTATGATGATGCAAACACATTAGTAAGAGTATATGCTGACGGTGCATCAGTAGGTAGCTTTAAGGCAAACGGCGGTTCATTTGAAATCCCCGAAGCAGCAATAGGCAAGGTACTTGAATTCGAAATTCTTCCTCTTGATGCAGAGGGCAACGCAGGTGCATTGTTCAAAACAAGAAATGTAGCTTCAACCTGTAATTGGACAAAGCTTTATATAAACGATGGTTTGAAATCAGTAAGAGCATATGCAGGCGAGCCTGTAATGGGCAAGGTTGTATTCGCATCGTTTAACGATACTAAGCTTGTTGATATTAAGGTTATAGATGCAAATATAGCAGAACCGTTTAAGGCTGTTACTGTTGCAGCAAACACTTTTGTAACAGACGGTGCAAACAGAGTTAAGATAATGTTTATAGATGGCGTAAATGAAATTAAGCCACTAACAGATGCAGAAGAAGCAACAATAGTTGTTGAAGAAGAGAAATAATATTATAGTAAGAAAGGACAAATCTCAATGAAAAGAATAATTTCATCAATCCTGGCACTTACTTTGGTTTTAACATTGGTACTTTGTGTACCTGTAAATGCAACACCATACAGTGGTTATCCGTTTATTTACGAAGATTTTGAAAATGGAACCCCCATTGAAACAATGGGGTTCCAGCCTTCGGGAGTTACTGTTGGTGAAAGGGTAATTACAAAAGACCCGACAGGCAGAAGCGGCTATGTTTATAAGACTGAAATTGATACAACCAAAAGCACGGTTGCTATGCCGCAGTTTATGATTTATGCAAATAACACTAAAATCAGTCTTGGAACAACAACAAAGTCATCAGTTATGATTTATTTTGCAAATGGTGTTCCTGCTGTTAACAAGCTGTCGATTGTTCATTCTTTAAAATGTACAAATCAGGCAGCGGATGCAAACTGGATTGGCTGGTATGAAAGAGCATTGACTCCCACATGGTCAAAGGGCAACTGGGCTAAATACGAAGTTGATGTTACCTGGACAAAAGACCTTGCTTATGGCACATCAGGCTCAACACAGGTTGCTGCAGCTGATATGAGTACGCTTGATTGGTCAACACTAAGAATGTATCAGTACTATTTCCGTTTCGGTGATGGAAAAAGCTCATTGTTCACAACCGACACAATGAATGCCGGTGAAACAATGCTTACAATGTATTTTGATGAGTTTACGTTTGAGCCTGTTTACAACACAACAGCACCCGAAGTTGCTTATGGTGAAAACCTTCTTGCATATGGTGACTTTACAAATGGTGCAACAACAGGATTCCGTATGGGAACAGATGCGGGTGATAAAAAAGCCGTTATTACTGTAAAAAGCACATCTCCGGCAACAGATTATTCTGGTAATTATATAAATATTAAAAATCCTGAAGGCACAGTGGCATTCAATGAAATTGAATGGGATCAGAACAGTAATGTAACATCTATGCTAAAGCCTAACCATATGTATGAGTTGCGTTTTAAGTATAGAATCAATGCAATGAAGGATGCAGGTCAGTCAACATCATATACTGCAGGTACAAATGCGGCTTCAACAGCAGGTATTGCATATAAATGGGGTATTGACAGAGCTTCTAATATGACAAGCAAGGAATATTATGATGCAAACGGTTATTATCACGCATCAACAAGACGTTATGCGGCAAGCTATCAGGCAAACTGCCTTGTAGCTGACGGTGCTTGGCACGATTATAAATTTGCATGGAAATATGATTTTAAGACATTTATGCTACCGAGCTTTGACGGCGGAGTTGCAACCACAAGAATTATACCTTACTTTGGTACAAATATGTGGGCTTCATATATTGATATGGACTTTGATGATTTTATGCTTGTTGACTGTGGCCCGATTGTTAACGGCGACTTTGAAACAGGTACAGGTGAAGCTTTAAGATGGACAAGTGCAGCATCTGCTTCAAACACAACTGGTGGTGCGACAGCAGCACGTGTTGTATATCCGGTTTATGGCTGGAACGTTGACGGTAACGGCTCAATTTCCCAGAGCAATGAAGTTCGTGCAAACTCGGGTTCGACAAAATCAGCACTTGTTACTTTAAATGCAGGTCAGGGCTTGTGGCAGTTTATCGGTCTTGATTCAACAGAAACAAACAGATATAAATTGTCATTCTGGGCAAAGGGTAACAACCTTGCAGATGGCGAAACAGCAGATATCTGCTTCTATTTGGACAGAGATGCAAAGGTAGACGGACAGACAAACGAAGTTTATTCTGTGCCTGATTATCAGTTCTATACTGGAAAAAATCAAATGGTACAAGGCGGTTGGGTGCTTGGTCAGGCAGTTAAGGAATGGAAGCTTACAAACGAATGGCAGTATTACGAAACATATATTGATGTTGACTTCAATGTGATTTCAGGCAGAGAAAGCTTGCTTAATAAATATGTAATAGCAAGACAGCCTATGATGAAATTCCTTATCAATAATGCAGGTGCAGGTTCATTCTATATCGATGACGTTAAATTAGAGGGTGCAACAGCAATTGCACCTGAGGTTTCAAATTATTCGGTGATTGGCACTGCGAATCCGGGTAAAACCGTTACAACGGCTTATGACTTTACAAATGGACTTGGTAATGCAGATGCAAACACAGTTGTAAGAGTATATGCCAACGGAGCCTCTGTGGGAAGTTTCAAAGCAAATGGAGGCACATTTACAATCCCCGAAGCAGCAATTGGTAAGACACTTGAATTCAAGCTTCTCCCTGTTGATGCAGAGGGAAATGTTGGTGCGGTTTACAATGCAACTGCCGCAACAACAGACAACTGGACAAAAATCTATGTTGATAATGATTTGAATTCCGTAAGAGCGTATGCAGGAAAAGCGACAACAGGTAAAGTTATTTTTGCGGCATTTAGTGATGATGAGCTTATTGATGTTGACGTTGTTGATGCTGATATAACAAAGGCAGGCACTTTAACATCTGTTGCATCAGAAGATTTTGTTACAACAGGTGCCGATAAGGTTAAAATCATGTTCTGGAACGATGTGGTTGCAGCCAAACCGCTTATCAGCGAAGAAGAAATCAATGTAACAGAATAAAACTAAATAAGGCGTGTCTTAATGTCTTTTTTAAGGCACGCCATTTGTGATTTTTATGTACAATTTACCAAGGAGGTAAACGCATGGGCAAATTGAAACGAATTGTATCATTGGTACTCGTGCTTATGCTTGCATTTTCGTTATCAGGTGTTATTGCAACTGATGAAGAAACAACGCAAGATGGTATAGCAGTGACAGAAGAGGACAGACTGATTGCAAAAAAACTTACTGTTCTTGGAATCATTGACGAAGCTACAGATGACAGACTGACCTCGTTTGTTACGAGAGCAGAGCTTATTGATATTATTATAAAGTATCTTGGTTATGAAAATGCAGTTACGTCAGCAAACACAACTCCGTTTATTGATGTAAGTGCTTTTGACAAAAGAATTGGTGCGTACAATCTTTTGTACAAGGCTGGCTATATTTCAGGTGACGGAAACAGTCGATACAGACCTGACGATTTTCTTACTTACAACGAGGCAATGGCTGTAGTTGTAAAGGCAATGGGACATAAGCCTTTTATAATGGAAGAGCTTGGTTATCCCGAAAGCTATATGTATGTTGCAAACAAGTATGGCATGTTAAAGGATTTAAGGGGCAACGGTGAAAACCCAATTCCATATTGCGATATTTTAAGAATGATAGAAAAGAGTCTTGATGCAGACGCTGTTGTACAGGAAGGCTATGACATAAACGGCGAGGGCAGACTTGAAATAAAGGATGGCTTTAAGGTTTTAGAGCAAATTCATGGAATAAAGCAGTTTAAAGGCGTGGTTACAGGTAACGAGAACACAAGACTTTATGCATCAGGTTCAGAGAAGATTTACCGCTATCAGATAGAAATTGACGGCGAGATTTATGATACACCTGAGCAGGAATATGATATATTACTTGGCTACAGAGTGGTAGCATACTCCCGAAAAGACGAAAATGATGAATTAAGCATTGTATATATGGAGGCAGACCGCCGCAAAAACAATGTGTTTGAAATAAAAGCGGATAACATTATAAAAGAGAAAACAACAAACACTTGTATTTATTATGAGGACGAAAGTGTTTATGATCAGGAGCTTGACATCGACGTAGATACTTTCACAGTAATATACAACGGTAAAAGTCACAATAATTATGGTATGTTAAAAAGCATATTGCCTGACAGCGGTTATGTAACTGCATTAGATAATAATGGTGATATGATGATAGATGTGTTATTTATCAATGAGTATAAAAATATGGTTATCGGCTCAGTTGACCGTGCTAATCATAGAATCTATGATAAATACACCAATGAAATGCTTGTTATAGACCCGATGGACGATGATGTTCGTATTTATGATGTTGACGGAGCACAGGTTGGCATTGGTGCAATTCCGCTAAACAGTGTTATAAGCTATACTGAAACTGCTAATGCCGAGGGCTACAAGCTTAAAATAGTATATCTGCAGACAGAGAAGTTTGTCGGTCAGATAGAAGAAGTAAGCTTTGAAGGTGATGAAACAAAGCTGCTTATCGGTGGTATGTACTATGAAATGGCTGAAAATCTTAAAAACTATATAGAGCTTGGTCTTGAAAGCGAGCTTAAAACAAACGTAAGCGGCACATTCTATCTAGACCGTGACGGTAAGCTTGCATATTATGACAGAGAAGAAGCATTAAGTGCAATATATGGCTTTGTACATCGCGTAGCAATTGACAGCGGTCTTGGAGACAAGCTTATAATAAGAATATTCAGTCAGGATGCTGAGTGGCTTGTGCTTGAAACAAATGGCAAAATCAACATAGACGGTTACAGATACAACACAAATTCCAATGCGGATTTAGAAACTGCAATAAGTAAAATTCCCGAGGGCGAGGTTGTAATGTTCTCGTACATGGACAATATCATTACATATATTGATACGCCCGAGCTTAACAAGGGCAACACAACTTTAGCCAGTGACAGAGGTAATCTGAATATGATTGCTTCAGGTGCTGAGTTTGAAACAAGATATGGTATGTGCAACGAATTTAATAATCCGTCGGAAAACAAATTTATTGTAAATTCAGAAAATTGTATTATTTTTGAAACGCCTGCAAGAGCAACAGAAGGCGATGAAGTAAACTATTATGATGATTTAGAGATGTACAGCGTATCAAAAAGTCTTGGAAAAGCTTATTACAGAGCGGTTCCCTATGATTATGGTCAGGTTATTACAGACGGATATTATGCATACAACACTGAATCACGTGATATTAATGTTGCATCGTGTCTGTTGCTTCGCGGCTCGGAAAATGCAGGTAAAGGCATAAATGGCAGCGGCGGCGAGTCACTTACAACACGCTCTCAGTGTGCCGTTGTCATAAAAACAGGTGCCGGCTTAAATAAGGACGGCGAGGACAGACAGGTGCTTTACTACAGTGTTAACGGTATTGAGAAAAAGCTTTGCGTTGCAAACACGATAAATTATTCTAAATGCCGCATTTATAACTATGAGTCCGAAACAAAATCATTCAATGAAATCGGTCTTGAAGCAGGTGATGTTATTCAGGTCGGAACAAATGCCAAGGATGAAATCAGCCAGATTAACGTAGTTTACAGGTTTGACCAAACCTCAGAGTTGGCATCGGAGGCTTATATAACATATCCTGCATACAAAATGCAGTTTGGTGCTCCGCCGGAGGGTATGGCCATTGGTGAAGTGACAGCAGTTGATTCGGAAAACAAAATTTTGCAATTTGCAGTTGGTGAAGACAAATATGAAATCAGAACAGCAACGGCAAACATAACTGTTTATGACAGTATATTGGAAAAAACATCAGTGGCAAATATCGGCGATTTGATTGTAGGCGACATAGTAATTGTTAAAGCTGATGTTGACTATGCAGCCAGAGCATCACAAATTCTGGTTATAAGATAAGAAGGGGGACAGGATAATGAAAAGATTTTTATGCTTAATTGTGTCTGCACTTCTGATATTTAATACCGTGGTGCTTGCGAATACAAATGATACTGTTGAAATTGATGTTAATGTAAAAACATACACAATTGAAACTACTGTAAAGACTTCAATCGACAGTCCTTTGACATTAAAGGTGTATAAGTTGACTGATGAAAATACTTTAGGTGAGCTTGTGCATTTATGGCAGGAAAACACTGATGTGGAAAACGTGTACACCTTTGATGCGTATGATATTGATGAAAATGCGACAAGTTCAATGTACAGAGCGTTAATTAATAATAAGTACGGTGCCGATTTCAGAGTAGTTGAAATTGGTGAAAAAAGTACATTTTATAAAGACATAGCACAAAAGAGTGCGGAAGAAATGGAAACGTTCCTTTCACAAAGCGTTGAGGCAGGCAGTGTTGATTTTGAGCTTGGCGGATACTTTGCTTATCCTGACGATGTTAAAACAAGCATTAACGAGTGCCTTGCTTTGTTGGAGCTTCCTGCATTAAGTGAAACTCCTACCGTAGAAGAACTTGAGGCTTTTGAAGCAGTTTTAGAGCCTGAGGTTGCAAGACTTATAAAAACAGCTGAGCTGTTTACTGCAGAATCAGCAATAGCTTTTGAAGATGAGCTTAAAGCAAGTGCAGAAGGTCTTGGACTGGATATGAAATACTATGGTGATGATGAGCTGGGACTTGATTTCAACAGCTTGCGCTTGCGTCTTGCAGATTTTGTACAAAACAGCTTTGATGCAGAAACTGTTAAAGCTACCTTTGATGAGGCAAGCTTGCTTGCAATTATTGACCATGCAGGCTACGAGCTTATAACAGACGCACTTAAATATTATGATGATGTCTGCATAAATCTCGACACAACAAAAACAAGCGGCTTTACTGAAACTGAGCTTAATAATGTAAGCAAGCTTATGAAGCAAAATGCAGCTTCATTAAAGAATGCTGACGATATTGAAGATATGTACGTACAGTGTGCAAAAACAGTTGTATCTCAGGGTGGTATAAGCAAGCCTTCGGGTGGAGCCGTTGGCGGCGGTGCAGGTGGTGGCGGTAGCAGTATAAGACCAAATACTACTACAAACGCTTATTCGCAGGCTGAAAGCACAACAGCATTTTCGGACATAGGAAATGTGGCATGGGCAGAGGAAAGTATTGAATACCTTGCCAAAAAAGGTGTTATTAGTGGTAAGGGTGACGGCAAATATTATCCTAACGACTTGGTTACAAGAGAAGAACTTGTTAAAATTATAGTAGAAGCCTTTGATGTAATGGCTGACGGAAATGTTGATTTTTCTGATGTTGCAAAGGACAGCTGGAGCTATAGCTATATTGCAAAAGCATATAACGCAGGAATAATTAACGGTGTTGGTGAAAATGCCTTCAGTCCGAAAAGCAATATCACCCGTCAGGATATGGCTGTAATAATATATCGTGTTGCTAAGGAACGCGGTATAACCGGAGCAACCATATCAGGCTTTGACGATAATGCAGACATTGCGGATTATGCAAAAGATGCAGTTGGTGTTCTTTACAACGCAGGAATTATCAACGGAACAGGCAACAACAAATATTCACCTCTTGACCCCGTGACACGTGCACAGGCTGCAAAGGTTGTATATGAGCTGTTAAAATCTATTGGAGGTGTAAGTTAATGAATAAAAAGCTTTTAAGCTTATTATTGATAATTGCGTTATGCTTTACATCATTTCATGGCTTTGCAGTGCAACGTTCTGCTACAAGCAAAGCAGCAGGTGCAGGTGAAAATGTGTTGAAATTCGGTAACTTCAACACAGCAAGCGATGTGCAGTTGTTTTTATCAAATGGTGCAAGAAGAGAGTTCTGGGAGGACGACTGTGCAGGAAATGCAAACAGCGGTTGTATTAAATTTACAGTTAATAATCAGTTCGGAAATTCGTACATTATGTTTCCAAACGTAATTGGTGAAACTTATGATATATCGTTTTATGCAAAAGCGGATTCTGAACAGTCGCTTGAATTTATTCCTCTTTTTGAACAAGGTCCCGGAGGGTGGGATACTTCAATTTTATTGGATAAGTTCAGTACAGGCTGGAAGCAGTATCAATGTACATATTACTGCGATGGCTTGAACTATCAGGGAACTGAAAATACTTCAAATCTTAAAATGTTTGGTATCAGAATTGCGGGCGGTGCAACAGGATATACATTCTATCTTGATAATATAAGCATTACACCAAGAGGTGATGTTGCTTACGACTGGTCAGCTGAGGATTTTTCGGCAGGCTCAATTTTCTATGATGATGTAATCCCTGCTGACACAGGCTTTGCAGCACCACAGCCTTATGAAGCTGTTACATTTACTGATATGACAAACCATTGGGGAAGAAGCACAGTCGAAGCTCTTGCATCGGCAGGTATGCTAAAGGGTAAGGAGGACGGCAGCTTTTCGCCTGATGCAAATATAACAAGAGCAGAGTTTATACAGATGGCAATGAATTTGCTTCGTTATGTTGATACTCCTTACAGAGGTGCATATAATGATGTTTCGGCATCAGATTGGTATGCAAATACTGTTCAGGCGGCACACGACATCGGCTTGATTCCTTCAGTTATGACCTCGGACGGTAGCTTCAAGCCTAATCAGAATATAACCAGACAGGAAGCAGCAGTTGTTATGTCGGTGCTTGCAAAGGCACGCACAACACAGCCTGAAATAGAACAGGTCAAGATGTTCACAGATAACTGTCGTATATCAAGCTGGGCAAAGGACGGCGTTTATGATGCTGTTGCATACAAGCTTATCGAGGGTTACCCCGATGGTAAGTTTTATCCTAAAAACGAAATGACAAGAGCAGAGGCGGCGACAATTATGAGCAGAACTGTTGAAGCAGGCGGCAGACTTGCAGTTTATGTTGACGGTGAGAACGGGCGTGACACAAATGACGGTACTTTAAATGCTCCCGTAAAAACTGTTGATGCAGCCAGAAAGCTTGTACAGCCATATCTTGCAGATATGGAAAACCACATATTTGTATATATAAAAGAGGGTACATACAAGATTAATTCATCAATTTACTGGGGACCTGAGGACTCGGGTCAGAACGGCTTTAGCGTAATTTACAAGTCGCTGGGTGACGAACAGCCGGTGTTTGATATGTCACAGGAATACACAGGCTTCCAGCCTCATGATGAAACTAAAAACATTTATAAAATTCATGTAGGACAGAACAACCCTGCAAGACAGGCTTTCTTTAACGGTGTACGCGGAACACGTGCAAGAAGTGAATTTGTTGCACGTACCGGTGAAACACCATGGACAATGGTTAATTATACTTATTATGAGTGTGATGACCTAAGCTTCCTTGAACTGACCAATCCTCAGGAGGTAGAGCTTGTTTTCTATGAAAACTGGACAAATCCGCGTCTTAAAATAGCAAATATTGAAAAGACTGCACAAGGAAGAGTACGTTTTATACCGGATGATCTTAAATGGAATCCGGATAAAAAAATCGGTTATACCAACGGCTCAACCTTCCCCGGAGAGCATCCTGCTTATGTAGAAAACGCTTACGAGCTTATCACAAATCCCGGTGAATGGTACATAAATAAGAACGATGGATATTTGTACTACAAGCTTCGTGATTATGAGGATTATAAAACACTTGTGGTTAATCTTCCTTCAACAGAGGGCGGCTTCTTCATTGCAGGAAAATCGCCTAAGGAAAAAATCCATAATCTGAAGTTTGATAACCTTGCATTTAAGTACAGTGCTTGGAATTATCCCGGAACTTTAGCACTTTACAAGGACCATCAGGCGGGTGAGCTTCTTAATTATCCCGGTGATGGCAGACTTACAGGCTCAAGAGAAACTGCGGCAGTAACGGTTGCAGATGCAGCTTATGTTGATATTACAAACTGTACATTTGCTCATCTTGGCGGCAGCGGTCTTGGTTTCAGAGAAATATTCCAAAACTGTAATATATCAGGTAATCATATTTATGATACCTCAGGCTCAGGCTTGACCTTAGGTGCGGCAGTAAAAGAAGATGAGGGCAAAGTATTTGATATATACTTTAAACCAAAAACGTATATTAATTACAGAATTTATAACAAGGTAAATAACAATTTAATTCACGATTATGGTACAGACTATAAAGGTTCGGTAGGTTTTCATGCTTCACCCGGTCTTAAAGAGTCTGAGATTTGCAATAACGAAATCTACAGCGCACCATACACAGGTATGCATATTGGCTGGGAATGGGCAACAAGAGATATCGAAGGTACAGGTACACGAGAGTTGAAGGTTGAAAACAATTACATTCATGATGTATTAAACACATGGATTTACGACGGTGCTTGTATGTACTATAATGGTGCAACAGGTGACAGTTTAGCAGATATGACAGAAACTGACTATGTAACAATTAAAGGCAACTATTGTGAAAACACAAGCAATGGTACAGCTCCGATTTATCTTGATAATGGTACTACATATTACGAGGTAATGAACAATGTTGTAGGTAGTCCCGATTATACAAAAGATTACTATGTATGCAACAATGTAGGTAAAACCTCGGACGGACCGAGATGGCTATATCTGCAGTTTGACAGCCATGATAACTATGTTCATGACAACTGGTATCTTGCACCTTCATACACCAAGGACACATCAGGAAACGCATCTGTTTTAGAAAATAACATCCAGGTGGCTGAGAATGAAAGCTGGCCCGCAGAGGCACAGGCAGTTGTTGATAATGCAGGTCTTGAAGCTGACTATCTTGCAAAATATCCTGACAGTATTCAAAAAATCGACTTAAACGGTGTTGAAAAGATAAGCTTTATGGGTACAGGCGAAAAGGCTACGTTGAATGTTCGCGGTACAATGAGAAAGATGAACAAGGTTAATATGACACCTGACAAACTGATGTTCAGCTCATCTGACGAAAGCATTGCAACAGTTGATAAAAATGGCGTTATAACAGCAGTAGGCACAGGTAAGTGCTATGTTTATGTTGATTATTTAGATGGTGACGTTATAAGAACAAAATTTGTTGAGGTAGTAAGCGGTGACAGTGTTCAGGCTGTAGCAGTTGATGCGGAATCTTATACCGTTGCTTCAGGCTTTGAAGCATTGGTAACACCAACCATTACCACAAAATTCGGCGGCTCTGTTGAAATCGAGTCAACCGAATATGTGGTTGAAAATCCTGAGGTTTTAACAGTATCAGAGGATGGTGTTATGACAGGTCTTGCTGATGGTACAACAACTGTTAAGGGTGTTTATCAGATTGACAATGAGGTTTATGAGCATGAGTTCCCCGTAACTGTTTACAGCTACGCAACCGAGGACAGCGTTAAGCACATAGAAAACAGTACCAAAATGACTGCCGGCAGCTTCTTGTCAGCGTCGGGCTGGAGCGTGGGTGCAACAAAGTTTGAGGACGGAGTTAAGATTGCACATTCACAGCCTTCGTACTACAAAACAAAGTCAGAAAATGCATTGTACAGCTTTGATTTGATGATAAACAATCCAAACACATGGCCGTCAATAGCACTTAAATGTACAGACATAAACGGTGATTACACCAATGCACAGACATATCTTATAGGCTTTAAGCCTGACCATTTTGAGCTGCAGAGATTTGACCACGGCAAACGTACAATGTTGTTTGGTGATGCGTCATTTAATCCTATTTACGGAGCAGGTGCACCAAACGTTTTGAATGGTGAAACAATGTTCGAATATGGCAAGCGTTACAGCGTAACGGTAGGTACGATAGACGAAGAAGATGGCGTCAGAGTGGTACTTATCGTAAATGGTAAGCCTGTTTATGATTATCTTGACACTGCAGAGGGTCATATAAAGGGCAGCGGATATATGGGTATGTATGCATTCAGTGGTGATTTTACAATTCTGCCGTTTACTGACCAGAGGTTTGAAGAACAGGGGGAATAACCGATGAAAAAACTAATTTCGTTATCCGTTGCTTTAATAATACTGCTGTCAGCTTTTGGCGGATTTAACGTGTTTGCTGCATCGGAAGAAATGCCTTATCTTTATATGGATTTTGAAGAGGATAATATTAATAAGCTTATAAATGACGGTATCTTTGCTTCAGACAAAAACGGAATGTTTACTAAACGTGAGTGGAAAGCAGACGGTCTTAACGGTTCAGATGGTTGTGTGTCATATACCAACGGTGCTTCTGGACAGATGGATTTTTTCTATGCAACAGCTCCGTTTGTATTGGGGCAGAAGTATAAATATTCTATGTGGGTACGATATGTGACCGACCTGTGCGGATATGAGCCTGCAGTAAGATTTATCATGTACTCAAGAGTAGTTGATGGAATAGATGAAGCAGGAAAACCTGTTTATAAAAGAGCCTGGAAAGAGGTTGTACTCGAAAAGGGTACAACCGCAGGCGACTGGGTAAACTATTCTGCAGAGTTTGTTTGGGATGGTTCTGTATGGCCAAGCGGAGGAACAAAGTATGTTGAAGCTGACCCAACAGACAAGCCTAAAGAGTTCAGTATAAGAATAGGTTCTGCATCGGGCAGCTTGTTTGAACAGCTTAAAGATAAGGACGAATACAAAAATGTTGCAAACTTTAAGGCGTTGTTTGACATTGATGACATAGCATTAATGCCTGTGGTTGAGGCAAAGCAGGAAGACCCGCAGCCTACACAGTATCCTTTTAACAAGCTTATCTACAGCACCTTTGATAATCCGTACGAGGATGGAAAACCATTTAGTGCAGGATATGCTATGAGCAATGATGCAGGTGCAAACAAGGCTGCACTTAATGCAGGAGACGGCTATCTTAACATGGCATCGCCTGACGGAAAGTATGCATACAATGAGCTTATGATTGAAAAGGACGGACATCAGGATATACTTTATTCTGCAAATCATACTTATCAGCTGAAGTTTAAGTATAGAATACAAGAAATGTTTACTACAACAGATTTAAGTGCAACAAAAGGACATCTTGGTATAAAGCTAAAGGCAACAAGCTCGTCACTGAGCACTACTGATGTAAACGGACTTACAGGAATGGAAAGCTGGTCCGTTATACCTTACCTTAACTGTTTTGACATTGACGGGCAGTGGCATGATTTTTCCTGCACCTTCAAGCTTGAGTTTAAAACCTTTGCAGAGCTTTACAGAAACGGTGCTCCGCTGATTTTGGGTCTTGTTCCTTATCTCAATGCAGGCAATCGTTTTGTTGGAGTTCATATAAATATGGATTTTGATGATTTGGAAATCATGGATTTGGGCGTTGTTTCAAATGGCGACATTGAAGTCGGTGCAGATAAGGTCGGTTTGGTAACAAGAGGTAATTCAGCTCCGTCGTTAATAGAAAAAAGCTATACGGTTTCAGGCTGGAACACAACAAACGCAACTGTTGCACAAAGCAGTGATGTGAGTGCAGACAGTGACGGTGTTTCAAGTCTTAAAGTAAACGTAACTGCAAACGGCGGTAACACATATCAGGGTATTGCACTTGAAAAGAGTCAGCCAAAATACAAAATGTCATTCAGAGCAAAGGGTGCAGATACTCTTGCAGATGGTGAGCAAGTACCATTTGCAGTAGTGCTTGACAGATATGCTGCAACAACCGAACAGTCTCAGGAGTATTATGACACACCGAACTACGAATTTTATATCGGTGAAAATGATGTAATAAAGAGTGACACGTATTCTTATTCCGATACTGACAAATCCGCACAGGAGTGGCAGCTGACAAATGAGTGGCAGAATTATGAGTGTATAATAGACAACACATTCGATGCGATACCTGGACATGAAGGTGTTAATAAGACATACATTAAGCCAAGACAGCCGTTTATGTACTTTGATGTTAACGGAAATCAGGCAGGTACTGAATATTACATTGATGACATTGTTATTGAAGAATATTTTGAGCCTACTATATATAAAAGCCCTTATGTTACAAGCATTACCCATACATCAGGTGACCTTGTAGATGGCGAAACAATAAGCATAGAATATGATTATATGTCAGAAATTGATGCTTTAGAGGGCAAAACGGTGGCACGTGTAATGATATCTGACAGTGCAGATGGCAATGGCTGGGCGTGCTTTGAACAGATAAAACCTGTTGATGGAGCATTTTCATACAAAATTCCTCAAAACGCATTGGGCAAAAAGCTTAAAATAGAAATTACTCCGCTTGACATTGAAAATAATCTTGGTGTTACTTCCGAAATGGTGATAGGCGAGGTTAAGAATTCGTTTTCCGTTGACGCGGAAATTGGTGAATGGAATGCAGGCACGCTAACTGCAACAGCTGAGGTAGGAGTAAATCTGCCGACGGGTCAAAGCCGTAATGCGACAGCAATTCTTGTATTGTATGATGATGCAAATAAAATGGTAACGGCACCTGTATCACAGTCGGGAACTGCGTCCTACGGAAACAGTTGCACGATAAATTTAGCAATACCTTATGCAGAAACCTCTGCAACACACGCAAAACTGTATGTATGGAGTGGAACTTCACTTGATGATGCGGGCGAATATGTTTACTGCAACGAGGTGTCGTCAGTTAAATAAAGTAAAATTGTCAACTGCAAAGCAGTTGACAATTTTGTAAAAAAGGAATATTATTTAAATAAAAAAGTATTGGAGGTTTAACGTGAAAAATCACGTTAAGCCTCCGACGGAATTTATTGCACCGCCGAAATTCCCGTGTCTTAAAGACACGGGACGGCGATGTGCATAATTCCCATTTCACGCCTTATCTGCCCACGATGAGATGCGTGTATATTTAAAACAAATATTTGTGGGCAGAAAGGCTATGTGAATTAATATGTTAAAAGGAATACCAACTATTATATCGCCGGAATTATTAAAAATTCTTGCAGAGATGGGACACGGGGACGAAATTGTTATCGGCGATGGAAACTTCCCCGGTCAGAGCATGAACAAAAGATGTGTACGTTGTGACGGGCACGGTGTGCCGGAGCTTATGAAGGCTATTCTTACACTTATGCCGCTTGATACTTACGCAAAGCCTGCTTATATCATTCAGAAGGTACCCGGTGATAACGTTGAAACTCCTATCTGGGACGTATTTGATGAGATTTTGAAAGAGCATACTGATGAAAAAATTGAGCAGGTTGAACGTTTTGAATTTTATGAAAGAGCTAAAAAGGCTTACGCTGTTGTTATGACAGGTGAAAGTGCACTTTACGGTTGCATTATTCTTAAAAAGGGTGTAATTAAATAATTCAGAGGAGAATGTACAATGAGAGGAAGCAACAAGATATATCACAGACCGTATCTTCCTGAGTGGGAGCCTCAAAGAAAAAATATGCCTTACATTTGCCGTCTTGCACCGTCCGAGACTTCTTTTGAGCTTGAATGGCTGCATCCGTCAGGTGAAACAAAGGGTACAATTTATTATACAAAAAAAACTTCAAAAAACTGGCTTTCAAAGCCTGTTACATCTAATAAGGTGACAGTTGACGGACTTGATGAGTATTGTGATTACGAGTTTTATATTGAAGATACCAAAGGCGTAAAAAGCAATTTGCGTTACGTAAGAACAGGTCCTATGATTGGAACTGTTGTTAATTATCTTCACCCTAAGGATGGTCAGTATGCATTTTCAGGCAAGTACCTCGGCACTCCGTGTATTTTAAAGTTGCCTTCGGGAGCACTTCTTGCTTCACACGATTATTTTGCAGGTGGTTCAACCTTAACAAGTGTTTACCGCTCTGATGATATGGGCGACACATGGGAATATGTAACTGATTTAAGACCTATGTTCTGGGGCTATATGTTTTTACACAAGGGCGAGCTTTATATGCTTGGTGTAACTACAGAATATGGTGATTTACATATCACTCATTCGTCTGATGAGGGTAAAACATGGGACGAGCCGGTTATAATTATGCGAGGCACTGTTACTATGACAGGTGAGCGTGCAGGTGTTAACAGAGAGCCTATGCATCTTAAAAATTACAAAGGCAGACTTTGGACTTCTATGGGTTACGGCGGTTGGCACAGCTGGAATGGCGGTTCGGACTTTTTGATGGGTGCATTATCAATTGACGAAAATGCCGATTTGATGAAGGCTGAAAACTGGACTATTACAGAGCTTTTGCCCACTGACAGAAGCTGGCCGGGATATACCTTCCGTGCAGGTGCTATCGAGGGTAACATCATTTCAAGACCTGATGGTACATTAATTGATATGAGAAGATATTGGGACCACAAGAGTATGATTTTAAAGCTTGACCCTGAAAATCCTGAAAAGCAGCCTGAATTTGAACAGGTTATTGATTTTGATATGGGACATTCAAAGTTTCAAATTATCGAAAGAGATAACGGCGAGTATATTGCTATCGGCAACAGACAGCCTCTTAGAAATATAATGTCAATATATCGTTCAACCGATACAATTAACTGGGAGTTTGTAAAAGACGTTGTTAACTGGGGGGATTATCATCAGGGCTATAATGGTGCACAGTACCCCTGTTGTTTCATTGAAGGCAACATTCTTTACGTGCTGTCACGTACAGCATTTAATGATGCCGCAGGCTTCCACGATGCAAACTATATTAATCTTATTAAGGTAGAATTGTGAGGATAAAGCTATGCTTGGATTATCTAATATAAGTCATTTTGAATCAAGAGCAATCACTGCTGAAAATTTCAAAGGTGAAAAAGGCAAAGGCGGAATGGCAACAGAGGGCACAGGAAAAGACTGTGCAGGTGATTTGGGACAAGGCTGGAAAATATCACCGTCTGTTGAAATTCAGGCAGGTGAAACCTTTGAACTTGCCAATATTGAAGGCCCTGGTATTATCCGTCATATCTGGATGGCAGATGGTGCTACTGAAAACAGGTCTTTGATTATTAGAATTTACTGGGAGGACAGCGATACTCCATCTGTAGAAGCCCCTCTTGGCGATTTCTTTGCAGCAGCGGATTATGTTAATCCACAACAGCTTACTTCTTTGGCAGTGTGCGTTAATCCGCACAGAGCTTTAAATTGTTATTGGGAAATGCCTTTTAAGAAAAAGTGCAGAATTACAATAGAAAACATACATACTGAAATGATTTTTCTATACTATCATATTGATTATGTGCTTGGCGAATTGCCTGATAAAATTGGATATTTTCACGCACAATTCAGACGTGTGAATCCTTTGAAATATAAGGATGTATATACAATTCTTGATAATGTTGAGGGCAATGGTCATTATGTGGGTACATATATGTACTGGGGACTTAACAATAACGGATGGTGGGGAGAAGGCGAAATAAAGTTTTATATTGATGGAGATAAAGATTTCCCGACTATATGCGGAACAGGTACAGAGGATTATTTCTGCGGAGCGTGGAATTTCGATAACGGTAGCGGTTATCAGGAATTTTGTACTCCGTATTCAGGAGTATCAAAAATCACACGTCCCGACGGCTTGTATGTTGCAAATCAAAGATTTTCAATGTATCGCTGGCATATTTGCGACCCTGTGTATTTTAAAAAGGATTTGCGTATTACTATTCAGGCACTTGGCTGGAGAAAGGGACGCAAATATCTTCCGCTTCAGGATGATATTTCGTCAGTTGCATATTGGTATCAGGATAGTATATGTAAAAACTTTCCGAAATTTCCAACATCAGAAGAATTGGAAATAATATAAAAATCAAATATTAGATTTCATATGGTGCTGTTTAAATTTATAATTTGGACAGCACCATTTTTTTGCCAAAGGAAACTCAAAAAATAATATGAAAAAAAAATTTTTGTTAATTAGAATATTGTTAAACTATGCTTTTGATGGGGGTTGTATTTATTGTTTGGTTTCAAAAAAACAAAATTTTTGTTATACAATTAAAAACAAATGTTATTTACATAATTAATCCGTAAATATATAATGAAATTGTATTAAGCATTATATAAAGGAGGACAAATATCGTGCAAAATAGTTTTAACAGTCTTTCAGACCTGCACAAAATGAGCAAAGCAGAAACACGTTCCATTTCACCCGAAAATCCTACAGGTGAAAAAGGCTGCGGTGGCAAAGCAGTTCCTATGATTGATAATTTAAACAATCCGTTACGCAAAACTACAGATTATTTGGGTAAGGGCTGGAAAAATGCTCCGTTTATTGAAGTTATGCCGGGTGAAACTGTTGTTTTGATGGATGTAAAAGGACACGGAGTTATTCAGCATATATGGATGCTTGCAGGAAGTGACCATACAGGAAAAAGAAAGGCAGAGGCGGACAAATATATTCTGCGTATGTACTGGGATGGTGAGGAAACTCCGTCGGTTGAAGCACCTGTATCGTTGTTTTTTGCAACAGGTAACAACATAGTTCCCGTAAATTCACTTCCGGTAATGGTGAACACAGTTAATGCATTGAACTGTTACTGGCCTATGCCTTTTCGCAAGGGTGCTAAAATTACATATACAAACGAAAGTGAAAATACAATGTGTGTATACACGTATCAAATTACATACTCAACCATTCTTCCAACGGAAGAGGATATGTATTTCCACGCAACTTGGCATAGTGCAGTAACTAAAGAGGTAAATCCGTATGTTATACTTGAAGCGGAAGGTGCAGGTAAATATGTTGGTACTGTGCTTAGAGTAAAACAACTGGAGGACGGTTGGTTTGGTGAAGGCGAATTTAAGTTTTATCTTGATAATGATGATAAGTATCCGACAATATGCGGAACAGGCGTTGAGGATTATTTCCTGCACAGCTTCGGCTTACAGGAGGGCTGCAAGCCTTTCGTAGGAATACCATCCATTATAACGCCGGAATTTGATGAAAAAGAGCATGATATGGAGCTTGACGGCGTGAGTGAAGGATTTATAAAAGGAACAACAACGTTAATGTATCGCTGGCATATTCAGGACCCGATAAATTTCCATCAGAATATAAAGGTGGATGTTCAGGCCCTTGGTGCATTACATAACAACGGACTTCTCGAAAAACGTGTGGACGAGTATTCATCTGTGGCGTTTTGGTATCATAAATAATCGATGTTGTCACGATAGCTTTCAGGTGATACTCCTACGGCTGTTCGAAATGCACGGCTGAAGACTTGTGCACTGCCAAAGCTAAGCATATCTGCAATGTCACATATACGATTTGCCGGATTGTGAAGCAAAATCTTTGCACGTTCCATACGCAATTGATTACGATATTTTATTGGGGTAATACCAAAATGCTCAGTAAATTTTGTCACAAGATAATATCGGCTGATATAAAAATCATGTTCTAATTGTTCGAGTGTAATATCTTCAGCAAAATGCAGTTCAATATATTTTTTGATTTCATTAAGCTTAAGATTTAATGGTGACTGATTGCTTGAATGTATATTATGCAAATCGCGTGCAAGGTGTACAAGCAGCTGAGAAATGGCGGCAGAAGTTCCCATATCCTTAAGGAAGGTATCTCTAAGCATAAATTCATGAATGATGTTCATAATAAGTGCTTCTACTGTTTTGGGGTTGCTTGGTGTAAACCTTACAGGGAAATGTATTTGCATATATTCATCTATAGTATCGTCACAAAACATATAATGATGTTCTGCAGGTATTTTCTCAATCGGTTCAAATGGAATGTATGTTTTTATGGCATCCTTATATGGCGTAACACTAAAGTGAATATGCGGCTGGTGGAATATATTACCCACAACTGTAATTGTGTGCTTTGTTTTTGGACGGAGTAATATAACATCTCCTGTACGGCAAAGATATGTATGCTTATTGCAAGTAACCTCTGCCATACCTTCTTTCAGATAAATAAGGCAGTAATCAAAAATAGAACGTTCCGGAAACAGAACACATCTGTTGGTTTGATAGGTAAAAAGCTCGTCTGCAGCAGTTAAAAGCTCAGGCATTGTTGTATCCTCCATCACAATAATTGTTATTAAAAATCATTATAACATTGCATTTGAACGTTGTCAACAGCAATTTATGTTAAGACTAATCAACAAATAATTATATTATAAAAGGAGAGAAAAAATATGGAATATTCTTTTAAAACGCGAAACATTAAATATCCACTTGCACAGGATTATACTGTCATTAATAAAGTGGATACGCTTGACTGGTATGGCGTTGACCCAAGTATTATAATACTTCCGGATGGTACATATATGGCATCTATGGCGTATTATCTTGAAGAATCAGGCAGAAACTTTGATGCAAAGGTTTTAGATATGCATATTTCGGTGTCGGTTTCCAAGGATAAAGGGAAAAACTGGAATGACATAGCTAAGTTGCCGTATGGTGTGTTTGTGCCATTTTGTTTTGACGGTGAGCTTTATGCTTTTGTTCAACATAAAGCTCATAGTACAGTGATGTTTATTAAAAGTAATGATATGGGATATACGTGGAGTGAGCCTGTTGTAATAACAGAAGAGCCTTTGTTTATAAATCACACGCATTTTTTGCGTATGGGTAATTATGTATATTTAATTGCCGACCGTTCGTTCCACTCATTAGTAGCGATGCGTTGTGACCTTTCAAAAGGAATTATGAATCCTGATGCGTGGATTATTTCAAACGAAATGGATTTGCCAAATATTCCTGACCTGCTTATCAGAAAAGATGTGAGGGTTCCGTTTAATGCACGTTCTGTTATGTTTATGGCGGTTATTGAAGGGATAATAACTGAGGTTAACGGACGTATGATTGTTACAGGTCGCCCATATTATCTGGATAATATTGTTCCGAATTTAGCAGCTGTTGCTGAATTGTTTGATGATGGTGACAAGCTTCGCCTTGAATTTGCGCACTACTATCCGTTTCCGTGTGCTCAGGTGCGTTATGATGTAGCTTGGGATGAAGAAAGCAAGCTGTTCTGGATGATTGGAAACACTCAAACAAATGGCTTGGATTTGTTGAACTGCCGTGAAGAGCTTAATGCCAGCGGATTTGTTGGAGGTCCCGGAAATGACAGGCGTTTTCTTACTCTTTGGTTCTCTACTGATTCTCTTAACTGGATGCCTGTAGGTTTGGTTGCCGGTACAAGTGATATGTTGCAATCTTTCCATTATCCGTCTATGTGCATTGAGGGTGATGATATTATTATGGCTGTCAGAACATCGGTGGATGGAGATAATCAGCATGATTCTGACTTGCTTACGTTCCATCGCATAGAAAACTTCCGTGATCTTGCTTTTGATATCTATCCGCATTTTGGCAAGCGTGAAGCACGTCCTATAATAAATGCAGAAAACTATTCATTATAATATTTTGTTGTTGGGCAGTAAAGTCGATTTTGGACTTTGCTGCCTTAGCTTTATCGGAAGTGGTTAACTAATATCGAAGCTGTCTGGGAACAAAAAAACACACCTTGACGGTGTGTTCATTTGTTGGTTGCCGAACTAGGATTCCCCTAAAGGGCCGGTCGAAATCCCTTCATCTGCCACCGGCAGCGGGATTTCTCCTTCGAATCCTTTTCAATAAATAACCAACAAAAAAACACACCTTGACGGTGTGTTCATTTGTTGGTTGCCGAACTAGGATTCGAACCCAGACAAACAGAGTCAGAGTCTTATATTTGGAATGGTGAAAGTATTGATTTTATTGGTTTTTTAAGGGGTGAGTTTTGCTTTTGTCACATCTGTGTCACATTGCTTTATAATAATTGTTCATAGATTCCAATGCTTGTAGTGATGCTTCTTCGGTATGATGGGTATATATATTTGCTGTTACAGCTATATCACTATGCCCCATAAGATATTTTGCGACATTTATTGGAACGCCTGCGTTTTGTAAGTCTGTACCGTATGTATGGCGTAAGCAATACGGAGTTAAATCCGCTGCAACTTTTTCATCCTCTTTTTTAATTTGGTTGCGATAAACTTTTGCACCCATTTCAATATTCATTGCTCTCTTAAAGCTTTCCCACATACACCGCATAGATTCGCCTGTGTGCTGTTTTCCTGTTGTTGGCTGTGTGAATATCAATCCTATACAATTAAGCCGTTTCAGGTCATTTAAAAGCACATCAGGTATAGGTGTTTTTCTGTACCCTGATGCAGTTTTTGGTGATTTGATTTTGCCTGTTTTGAGTTCGAGTGCCTTTGTCACGCTTATAAACTTATTTTTAATGTCAATATCTGTTCTGTTAAGTACAATGGCTTCTGAAGGTCGCAGACCGCAATACAGCATTATCTTTATCCACAAGCCGGCTCTGTGATAGTTTGCAACCTTTAATATTACTTCACGTTCTTCTTCGGTTATACTTCTGCGTTTACCGTCAGTTAATTTAGGTAACTCTAATCCTATTGCAGGATTGCGATTAATAAGTCCGTTTATTTCCGCTGTACTGAAAATTTGTTCTATTGTATTTTTTATCTTTTTTGCATTTGATTTACTGCCGTTTTGCATATTTAAAATGCCTTGCAGTTGATATTGTTTAATTTCTGATAGCGGTAAAAAGCCGATTGCAGGTATTATGATGTTATTTATTTTTTGTTTATAATCATCGTATGTACCTTGCCCGACCTTATCTTTCTTATATGTCTTTAACCACTCTAACGCCCATTTTTCTACTGTCGATTTAGAGTTGACGACAAGTAACCCACGTTCGTACTCAAACTGTTTCTCTCTAAGCTTAATTTCAAGTTGCACGGGATCCTTATCTCTTAATGGTATTCTTTTTTTCTTTCCATGAACGTCAATGACGGTGAATGTGGTCCTGTAGTATCCGTCTTTGTTAAGCTTGTATTTCCCTTCTGTTTGTTTTTTCTTTGCCATAAAAAATAGCACTCCTTTTTCAAAATTGTTGACATTTTAAACAGGATATGCTAAAATAACCTTGGTTATGGGGTTTGCTTTTAGCATATCCAACTGCGGTATTGGTAGTACCGCACAGCCGCTCTGTTGGTAGCAGGGCGGTTTTTTTATTTAGTTTTCGTTTGCTAACATGTTTTTGTTCGCTGAATAAATGTCAAACTCGTTAATAAAACATTTAAAATCAGCATCGTCTGTCAAAATTTTATTTATTTTGTTTTTCTTACAAAATTCAATTAATATATAATCATTACAATCTAAAGTGTGATTGCAAAGGGTATCTATGTAATTATTTTCATATATTAGAGGAACATTGCAATCAATAATCTCAACTGCGGCTTTTATTTGTTCTAATATTAATTCGTACATTCTTTTTAACCTTTCGCGTTCCTCTTTAATGCGTCTATAATCTTTAATACTAAATCGGTTACAGTCAAAAGCACTATTTTCTTCATTGCTCATACAAAAAATTTTGTATTCGTTTTTTTCTA